>JAAZNC010000008.1 GCA_012798455.1 Chloroflexota bacterium
ATCTCATCGTCACTGATCAGATATTCGATGCGCTGGTCAGGATAGCGCATCTTCCAACCGGAAGAAATGGAGTCATTGACAAATCGAGTCAGTGCAGATCGTTGATCATAGGGATTTACGCGTTCTTCCCATAGTTTCTGCAGTCGTTCGGTTTGGTGGCTGATGATGGTGAACTTGTGACCTTCGGAGGTTTCAGAATCCAGAAAATCCAGCAGGTCATCCAATTTGCCACCGAAATGTGGTGCTGGTTGGACGTCCTGTCGGAAGATCTGCAGTGTCTGCATGCCTGAAAAGCTCATGTTGAGCGGGGTAAATGACAACATCTGGTCATAAAGCTCTGACCAGGAATAATAAGGCACCGGGAAATCATGTGGCAGTTCTTTTTCTACAACCAACTGCTGGCGCAGTTCCATGGCATCTTTTTCTACTTCCTCTGAAACGGTGATGAGGATATCCTGGTCATCCAGAAATACCAGGCTGCCCCTGGGAAGATAGGAAAAGAGGCTGGTAGCCTGCGGGTGCAGCACACAGATATCGCGCTCTCGCTTACAGATTATTTCAGCTTGCTGTGCTTTCTCAGGAAGTAGATATTCACGGGTGGGCAACAGATTGCACTGTTCCAATATTTTGATCGAACGTTGGCTGTTCTCATCAAACGACCGGATGGATTCGATCTCATCGCCGAAGAATTCAATGCGCACAGGATGATCCTCTCCTACCAGCCATATATCCACAATGCCACCACGGCGTGAAAACTGCCCCATCCCACTGACGATCTCGTGAAATTCATAACCCAGGTGCACGATCTGCAGCAGCAACCCCTCCATCTCATATGCTTGCCCAATTTTCAATACTTTTTTCGCCAGGATGAAATCACGCCTGGGCAGCGTGCGTGCCATCAACGCCTTGATGGAAGTTACCATGAAAGGTGCTTTGGCTTGTGGTTTTTGCCCGGGGATCCAGTATCGGGAAAGGACTTCCAGCACGGAGAGACGCGCCGCGCGTGTAGTTTCATCCCAGCTGGTATCTTCATAGAATAGTGGCACGGGCTCAGGGAAAAGCATACCTTGTGCACTTTCACTCCATAACTGCATTTCTTCCATCAGAATCTGAGCACGGTTCATCTGTCCGGTGATAAAAAGCACTGGGGTATTGAATTCGCGTTGCAGCGCCAGCGCCAGCGGCAACCGCATCGGGCGCACCAACCCCAATGGACCAGGGTTCCTGCCTTCTTTAAGATATGCATTGATGGTCGCAAAACCATCCAATTCGGAAAATCGAATATCGATCATTCATCTTCCAGATAATTACCATTAAAGCGTGTCATCGCCAGTTCAATTCCGGAGCGCAGAAAGGTCTCCACGGCGTCCGCTGCCTGGTCGAGCACACTCTCTAATTTCGCCTTGTCGCTGCCATGGAAATCGGTCAGCACAAAATCGATCACTTCTTCTCCCTCATGCTTGGGTCTTCCAATGCCTATGCGCAAACGCGGAAATTCACGTGTCGAGAGTTTGGCGATGATCGATTCCATGCCGTGATGCCCTGCTGCCCCACCACCAGCGCGCAATCGGATGCGCCCAAAAGCCAGGTCCAGGTCATCATATACCACCAGTAAACGGTTTGCTTCTATAGCATAAAGTCGCTGCAAAGGACCCACGGATAAGCCTGAATTGTTCATGAAGGTTTGCGGTTTTGCCAGCACCACTGGAATACCATCGAATTTGCCCTCACCGGTTTGTGCATTCTTTCTATGCCGGCGCATTTCGATCTGCCAGCGCGCTGCTAAGCGGTCAACCGCCATAAATCCCACATTATGGCGACTCGCTTCATACTGTTTTCCCGGGTTTCCCAATCCAACGATCAAATATTTCTCTTTGTTCATGCACTTTTCCTAAAATTAATAACAAGGCAATTTATTAGTTTAATACAGAAAGTCACTTTTTCCAAATTAATCGAGCTGTACCCGTATGGAGTATCTTGACTGCCCGGTCTCTCATCTTAATAATTACACATAAATGAGTGAATATTAACATTCCATCAGTATCATTCCAGGGAAATAAGGGTTAAAACGGATATGTTATAATCACCTTAACTTAGGGAAATGAGGATTATGGATAGGAATTCCCAATCAATTGAAGAACCAATGCCAGAAACGACCAGCCAGAATATGATCGATAAGAAAAAATTGTTTTGGTTTGTCTTTGTGTTCGTCCTCATTCTTGCCGCGACCATTTATGGTATTTATACGCTGGTTGCGGCAGGTCCTGAAACGACCAGCCAGATCAGGGATATTTTCATCATCGTGCTCGCCTTCGAATCATTGGTCATCGGAGCGGCATTGGTGATCCTGGTAGTTCAATTAGCTTTGTTGACGAACATGCTGCAAACTGAGATCAAACCTATTCTTTCGAATACCAAAGAAACCATCGACACGGTTAAGGGTACGGCTGATTTTCTCAGCCGCCGGGCTGTTCAACCCGTTATTAAAGCCAATAGTTATATGGCTGGTGCGAGGAAGTTGTTTCAAATACTTGGAATAATAAAATGACAAAAACAAATCCTGAAGGAGGAAAATAGCATGTCTGAACGTGACAATTTTGGTTCATTTTTATCCGGTTTTATCATTGGTGGGTTGGCTGGCGCTGTTGCCGCTTTACTCCTTACTCCCCAATCTGGAGAGGAAACACGCAAACAGATCAAAGAAAAATCCATTGAGTTGCGCGACAAAGCTTCCACCTACGTGGATGAGGTGGTCACCAAATCTGGGAAGGTCATCGATGAGGTCGCCGATAAAACCTCCGAATTCATTGATACCACCAAGAAAAAAGCAGCCGAGGTTGCTGAAAAAGGGCAGGTTTTACTTGAAGAAGTGAAAAGAAAACCTGAACCCGAGAAGAAGGCTGCGGCAGCCAAGAAAGCGGATAAGAAAGAATAGCTTAATGAAGGGATGCTCTTCGTGAGCATCCTTTTTATTTAAGATCCCGCATCACCAGGGGAATAGCTTGCAGGATATCCCCTGCCAGAACACAAGCTGCATGTCCCACAGCTCGTTCTGCTGCAATTCCAGCCATACCGTGTAACCAGGCACCGGCGCAGGCCGCCTTGAACGGCTCAACGCCTTGTGCCATCAATCCGGTGATCAATCCGGCCAATACATCCCCGCTGCCCGCTCTTGCCAGCGCAGGGGTTGCTATCGGAATGATCACGGTATCACCATCCGGGTTCGCTACAACAGTCAGCGCCCCTTTTAGCACCAACGTTACATTCCATTCCTTCGCATATTCTCTTGCTATTCCCGCTCGCTCTGCCTGGATCTCCGCAGGCTTTATTCCACATAAACGCGCCATCTCACCCGGATGAGGTGTCAGCACACTTCCCCGTGGTATTCTGTTCAGTAATCCCGGATTTTCGCTCAACAGATTCAATCCATCAGCATCCAAAACAAGCGAGGATTCGTCAGATGCATGTTTCTTCTCGGAAATATCCGTTAACACATCAACGAACAACGCCAGGGTATCCCTGCCCTTCCCCCATCCCGGACCGATCAGAATTGCCGAAGTGTCTTGATGAATGATCTCCTTCCTATCCTGTTCATCCTTCCACGAGAATCCATCCGGTTCTTCATTGAGCAATGTCCACACCGCTTCCGGGAAAGCACCCGCCAGGGCTTGTTGGACGGTTGGCAGGCTGGCTATCCGCACCAGACCCGCTCCGCTGCGGTATGCCGCCTTGCCTGCCAGTAAAGCTGCTCCGGGATAATTCCTGGAACCAGCCATGATAAGCGCCGTGCCAAAACTGCCCTTATGCGATTGGATAGAACGGCTAGGTAGAATACTGCTTGTAGCGCTTGTTTCCATACAGTAGGTTTGTATTCCCTGCCAGGCGTGCAGCTCATCTTTCAATCCGATCTCCACCAGGCTGATCTCACCGATTTTCTCGAAAGCCGGAAAGCGTAACATCCCCTGTTTAACAGCAGCCATACAGATCGTCCAATCGGCATTCATGGCAACCTGATCCACCTCACCGGAATCACAATCGATCCCGGAGGGACAATCTACCGCAATGGTATATGGAATATCTTCAAGGGTTCGCAGGTGCGCCATGACCTGCTGGACGCTTCCCCGCAGTGGCAATTTGATGCCGGTACCCAGAATGCCATCCAGCAAAAAGGCTTGCGTATGGATTGCTCTATCGAACTGCTTGAAATCAAAATCATTGTCAAATACGATACAATCCCCTCCGCTTTCCAGATAGGATCTGACCAGTTCATCGTTAGGGTCACGTTCTTTGACCAGGTAGGCACTAGTTTTCCAGCCTTTTCCTTGCAGGAAGGTCATGGCAACCAGCGCGTCTCCTCCATTGTTCCCGGAGCCCACTAATCCTAGCAGGGTTTTGGATGAACGACCTGCAAATCGTTTCTCGATCAGGTTCCCCATCCCTCTTCCGGCATGCTGCATCATTTGAGCATAACTCAGCCCCCGCTGGTCTGCTTCCTGCTCCAAGGCGCGCATCTGGTCTGCACTGACAATACGATACAAGGCTTTTCCTCCATTCTCATTCCATTATATTCTTTTAATTTCGATATAATCATTGCATGCGACGAAACATCTACAGCGCAGTCTTTTTCTCAGGGGTGGTGAGCCTGGCAATTGAACTCTCCGCCTCACGACTTTTATCCAACTACTTTGGCTCCAGCAACTTGATCTGGGCAGTTATTATCGGATCGATCCTGGTATATATGACTATCGGTTCTATCCTGGGGGGAAAGTGGGCAGACCGTTCTCCGCATGAGAAGACCCTGTATGGGAATCTGATTTGGGCAGCCTTCACGACCGGGTTGATCCCCTGCATTGCCAAACCAGTGCTGCGTTCCGCTAGCATTGCCATGGATCATCTGCAAGTCGCTCCACTCATCCTATCTTTCGTTGTTGTTTTACTGCTCTTCAGCATTCCAATGATCCTGCTGAGTATGACCTCCCCCTTTGCCATCCGTCTGTTGGTTGATGATACGCAACATTCCGGCAACACTGCTGGGAATATCTACGCCATCTCCACTGCAGGATCCTTCATTGGCACCTTTCTGCCCGTCTTGTTGCTCATCCCCCTTTTAGGCACCTACCGTAATTTCCTGATCCTTTCAGCCATCCTGTTCATCATTGCTTTCTGGGGGCTGATCAGGTCACAGCCCGGCTGGAAACACATCCTTTTCAAATATGCCTGGATGCCACTGGTGGTTGCATTGGCTGCCTGGTGGGGATTACGCGGCAGCGACAAGATCGCCAACGGCTTGCTTTTCGAAACGGAATCCCAATATAACTACATCCAGGTCCAGCAAATTTCCGGCTACAATGTGCTGCGCCTGAATGAAGGTCAGGGTATCCATTCCATATACCGTGCAGACACCCTCAACTACCAGGGTACCTGGCAGCAGATATTGGCAGCTCCCTTCTTTAATACTTCACCCTACAGTCCGGAAAGCGTAAAATCGATCGCAGTATTGGGTCTGGCAGGCGGTACCAGCGCCCGCCAGGCAGCCAGTGTCTTTACCGGCAGCCATATCGACGGCTTTGAAATCGATCCGGAGATCGTCCGCATCGGTTATGAATACTTCGCCATGGATATCCCCGATCTCACCGTATATACTCAGGATGCCAGAGTTGGTCTGCGCAGTATGGATAAACAGTACCAGTTGATCTCCATCGATGTTTATCGCCCACCCTATATCCCTGCCCATCTCACAACAGTGGAATTTTTCCAGGAAGTGTATGATCATTTATCCAAGGATGGAGTGTTAGTCATCAATGTTGCCCGCATCGGGGAAGACCGTCGCCTGGCGGATGCCCTGGCGACCACCATCCAGCGAGTTTTTCCTTCGGTTTATGCCTGCGATGTACCGGATACTTTTAATACCATTCTGTATGCCACACATGCCCTCACCAATGTGGAAAACTTGTATAATAATTATCTTTGGTTGGATGAATCCGGGTCAGTTGATTCATTACTACGAAGTTCGTTGGAAACGACCATTCTGAACCTGAAACCAATTACAACCAGCCAACTGATCTTCACGGATGACCACACACCCATTGAACAATTGATGAACACCATGCTGATCGATTTTTACCGAAGCGGAGGTATCACGAATCTACAATGAAAACTACTTATCGAACATTGATGGGCATCGTGTTCTTTCTGGTCATTATATTAGGTGGGATCCGTTTCTGTCTTACCTCATTCTTCATTGATCTGGAATACCGCACCCCGGGCTTTCCGGAGGATCAATTCGGTTTCACAACCCGTGATCGCGCACAATTAGCATACCAGTCGGTGGATTATCTATTGGGAAACATTTCTGATCAGGACTATCAGAACCTCAGCTTTCCTGATGGTCACCCGATCTTCAATCAACGAGAACTGAGCCATATGCGTGATGTGCGTGATCTGACCGTCATCACGATGCGTATCTGGTATTTCAGCCTGATTGCCCTGCTGCTCGGCATCGTGTTGGCATTTTTATTGGGTTGGCAGCGCGATCTGATGAAAGCCGGCAAAACCTCTGCCTCGGTTATTCTCCTGTTCATCTTTACCGTGTTATTGGCTGTAATCTTGAATTTCAACCAACTATTCACCTCGTTTCATTCCATCTTCTTTGAAGGGGATACCTGGTTGTTCTACACCAGTGATTCGCTGATCCGCTTGTTCCCCACCCCATTTTGGGTGAACGTCTTTGTAGCGATCGGCGTGATCGCTTTTACCCTGGCACTGATTCTATATTTCAGTTGCGGTTGGTTACTGCGCAAGAATAAAAAAGAAGCATAAATGTTCGGTAGAACAATTCACCCATGAAATAGCCTGGAGATCTCTCAAATAATAGGTGAATCGACCTCTTGAATAAAGATTAGGTGAAAAAGCATCTGAAATGATTTTCTTTTTATCAATCCTTTTTATTCCCGGATTCGAATATTTTTTTGCTGTCAACTTTTGTCAATTTTTGTCAACGAACACATGAAAATAAGAAAGAGGACCCCGAAAGGTCCTCTCATTATAGGGTGGCTGATGGGGGTCGAACCCACAACATCGTGATCCACAGTCACGCACTCTGCCATTGAGCTACAGCCACCATGTGTTCAAGATTGTATCATGAGCTTTTTTCAGGGGCAAGCCATTCGGTAACTTTCTTTTCCAGTTCTTCGTTTAAAAATGATGTTTGTTCACGTGTTACCAGGTCTTTCAACACAATCTCCCCTTTTTGTAGTTCATCCGGACCAACCACCAGGGCTCCCTTGAAACCGCAGCGATCAGCGTACTTGAACTGTTTGCCCAGTTTATCCGTTTGCGGGTATAGCACCACCGGGATATCTGCCGCGCGCAACCGGTTGCACACTGCTATTGCAGCAGGCAGGGTTTCATCGTCGAATACCGTCACCAGCAGTTTGGCGGGTTGCGCATTTAAGCTAGGTAGTTTCCCGTAACTTTCCAGCACCAGTGGGAACACCACATCCCCCATGGCAAAACCCACGCCTGTCAGTGGTTCTCCCCCCACGTCTTCCACCAGGTTGCCATAATGTCCACCGCCTAAAATGGCACGGTTCTTCTCACCGCAATCCTTGGCTTCGAACACGATACCGGTGTAATAATCCAGTCCGCGGATGATGCGCGGATCGTAAGCGACATACTTTCCCAACCCATACAGGTCCAAGATGTGAAAAAGTTGGGTAAGTTTTTCGGAAGAATGCCACAAATCTATGTTCTGGATCAATCCTTTGATAGCTTCCAGTTGTGTCTGTGAAAAGCCAGATTCCAGTATGAAACTCTCCCACGCCTGCAAAGATAGCTTGTCGCGTCGATCGATCAATTTAAAAACCTGTTTATGGGTATTCTTGCTAAAACCCAACTTCTCCAATTCGCTTTCCATCAATTCGCGATCGTTGATATAGATCTTGACCTCATTCCCTGTTAATCCGGCTTTCTTGAAAAAGGTGGCACATAATGCCACCAATTCCGCATCCGCCTGCACCGAATCGCTTCCGATCAGGTCGGCATTCCATTGGAAGAACTCCCGCGTGCGCCCTTTTTGGGGTTTTTCATAACGCCAGAACGGACCAAATGACCACCAGCGCGCCGGGAAAACAAGACTGTTCTGGCGCTGTGCGATCATTCGCGCCAGGCTGAGCGTCAATTCCGGTCGTAGTGTGATATGGTTGCCACCTCTATCCTCAAATACAAACGATTGCTCCTTGACCAGTTCTTCACCTGACTTGGCAGCATATAATTCCAGTGTCTCTAAAAAGGGTCCATCATATTCCTGGTAACCGAAGGTCTCTGACACTTCCCTGATCAATCCATACAACCACTGGCGCAGAACCATATCTTCAGGGTAGAATTCGCGTGTACCTTTGACGGATGGGATGATATTCTTCATTTTCACAGCCTGTTCGTTATCTTTCGAAGGATTTTAACATATAATTACTTTTGACCATTGATAAAGTGAGATCTATGAAAATTTCTGAGTTAATCGATTTGACCAGGGGAAATCTGCTCACAAAAGCCTCTAAACTCGATCCTGATCGTGAAATTTTTGGCGGCTGTAGTGCCGATCTGATGAGTGATGTTTTGGCGTATATCCAGCCCAACGCAGTTTTATTGACTGGCTTGGTGAATCCGCAGGTCATCCGTACTGCCCAGATGGCAGATGTCGCTGCCATCGTCTTTGTGCGTGGGAAAATCCCCCCAGAAGAGACCCTCTTACTCGCCGAAGAGGTCGGCATGCCCATCATCAGTTCCCCTTTAGGCATGTACGAACTTTCCGGCAGGCTCTATCAAAATGGGCTGCCAAATCTGGAGAATGCTATCCAAGACTAAAAATTCATGCGAGATCTAGACTTTAGTAATCAGCCACCCCGCTTCAAAGGCAAAGTGATCACCGATCAACTGGCTGGAAGCATCACGCGGGTGGAAGAATTGGCATACATCATCCGCATCAATGAGGTGATGACCAAAACCCTGATTACCATCTCTCCCGACGCACCCATGAGTGCTGTGGTTGATCTGTTGCGTGAAAAACGTATCTCCGGTATCCTAGTAACAGAGAATGATAAACTGGTAGGGTTAATCAGTACCGAAGACTTGATCAAGTGCCTGATCAATGGGGAATTGGCTGTTCCAGTTCGTAATTACATGACCACAGACTTGATCACCCTGAACTCTTTTGATTTCCTGACCGAAGCCTTGAAGACTTTTGCCCGCACCGGGCTTGGCAGGCTTCCGGTCATTGACGAAAACAAACAATTGGTAGGTATTATCACCAAAGGGGATATCACCTACGGTTTTTTGAGAGCATTGGAACATGATTACCACGAAGAGGAAGTTCGTCGCTATCGTGCCTCTCATCTTTTTGAAGATATCGAATCCGACCGTACCAGCCTTATTCTGCGCTACAACATCAAACATTATGATTTCATGCATGGCGGTGCTGCCTCCAGCAACATTAAGAAAGCCCTGCTGCGCCTGGGAGCCAATCCTCAGCTAGCTCGCCGCGTTGGCATAGCCGTCTATGAAGCCGAGATGAATCTCATCATCCATGCCGATCGAGGAGGCTCTATTCATGTCGAAATCGAACCACATCAGATCAGTATTTACGCCTGGGATGATGGACCCGGTATTGCAGATATCAATCTGGCGATGAAACCAGGTTATTCAACTGCTACTGAAGAGATCCGTGAGTTGGGTTTTGGTGCGGGCATGGGCTTGTTCAACATTTCTCGCTGTGTGGATGACATGAAACTTGAATCAGAAATTGGGAAAGGAACCCAATTGAATATGAAAGTATTCCTTAAAGAAGATGAGTCTGTCGGAGAAGGTTATCAAACGGAAAAGGAGTAGCATATGACGCTGGATCAAATTATAAAAGAATTGCAGCTTGAGATCCTGACCGCACCCCAAGAGATATCCGAAATAAAACCCACCAGTGGCTATATCTCGGATATGTTGAGCTGTGTGATGACCGGTGCTAAGAGCCATAGCATCTGGGTTACCCTGCAATCACATAATAATATCGTAGCGGTAGCCTGTCTGCTGGATGTTGCTGCCATCATTATCACCGAAGGTGCCAAACCGGATGACGAGACTATCCAAAAAGCCCGCGACGAAGGAGTGATCTTGCTTGCCACTCCATTGAATTCCTTCCATGTGGTAGGAAAACTATGGGAATTGGGATTACGAGATTGATTTTCTCTCTTTCTAAATGATTGCTCGAAAACTAAGCACATTCCGGGCAGATCTGCATGTTCATACCGTGCTTTCGCCCTGTGCAGCGGTTGAGATGATCCCGCCTATTATTGTAGCAGAAGCACTGAAGTGCGGTATTGATCTGATTGCCATTACTGATCACAACCATTCTGCCAATATTGAGGCAGTTCAACAAGCAGCACAGGGCACTCCTTTGACCGTATTGCCCGGCATGGAATTGCAGACCAAAGAAGAAGTACATACATTGTGTTTGTTCGACACACTTGAGCAGGTTATGGACATGCAGAAGATAGTGGATAATCACATGCCTAACCTCAAAAATGATCCCGAATTCTTCGGAGAACAGTTCGTGGTGGATGCTTCTGGTAATTTCATCCGTCGTGTAGAACAAATGTTGTTGGTTTCCTGCCAATTGACAATGAAAGAAGCCTCCGAGATCGTTGATAGATTGGGAGGGTTATTCATCCCTGCCCATGTTGATAGAGTGAAGTTCGGACTTCTACCTGTTCTGGGACTCCTTCCAACCGATATCACCTTTTCGGCGCTCGAGATTTCCCGTCATATTGATCCCGAAAGCGCACGCAAACAATACCCACAGTTACGCACCCATACTTTGATTCAAGATGGGGATGTTCATTTCCGACAAGATTTCCTTGGGTCTTCTTTCTACACTATCACTGAACCGAGTATTGAAGAGATACGTCAGGCTTTAACTGGTAAAAATGGACGAAATATCAAAATAAAGCCCTGATTTTCTTCTATTATCATCACATTTTTCCTATTATTAACATTATATAGAAAATTCAAAACAATCATGATAAAATCATTTGGTTTAAATCAAAGGTTTAACGGTGATATTTATGGAAACAAAGAATACAAAAACCGTATTGTTGAATCCCCTGAAAGATAAAATAACCAAAGCAGCTGTTGATGCCATTCTCGAAAAGAACAAAGACAAACCGGGCAGTATCATGGTGATCTTGAACGAATTGCAGAACACGGTTGGGTTTGTCTCAGAAGAATTACAGCAATATGTAGCTGACTATCTTCATACTCCTGTTAGTAAGATCCATGGGGTAATCTCATTTTATTCATTTTTCACTACTCAACCTCGTGGAAAACATACCATCAAGATCTGTTTAGGCACAGCCTGTTATGTGGGGGGGGCCCCTCAGCTTATCGAGAAAATCAAACAGCTTATTGGTATTGGTCCTGGCGAGACCAACGACGATTGGACCATCACGGTGGAAGAATGCCGTTGTGTTGGTGCCTGCAGCCAGGCACCAGTAGTGGTAATCGATGATGAAATTCATGGACGCGTCAAACCGAGCACGATTGCCAAACTACTTCGCACCGTAACCACTGAGACTCAACCGGAGTAGTTTTTGTCGAGATGAAGGAGCTTTCTCTCCATATCCTGGATATCGCTGAAAACAGCGTCAATGCTAAAGCCAAGAATATATCCATTACGATCGAAGAGAATAGTATCAAAAATCTTCTCACCATTGCGATTGAAGATGACGGAAAAGGCATGGATGCAGAAATGGTTGCACGAGTAACGGATCCTTTCACCACCTCGCGCACAATGCGCAAAGTTGGGTTGGGTCTTCCATTTCTAAAAGCCGCCGCGGAAGCATGTAATGGGAAGTTCGAGATCCGATCTGCTTTGGGCAAAGGGACGCGCGTCGAGACTACTTTTCAACTTGATCACATAGACCGCATGCCCATGGGCAATATTCAAAGTACTTTTCTCGACCTGCTGGTGGGTTATCCTGAGATCCATTGGATATTCAATTACACTATTGATGAAAATACATATACACTGGATAGTGAGCCACTCCGAAAAACTCTGCAGGAGATTCCATATTCAGATCCCGGAGTCCTCAAATACCTTAAACAAGAAATTAATAGCGGAATGCTAAATTTAAAACATACCAAACAGGAGATACCATGAACAAAATTAAAAGCCTAGAAGATTTAAAACGGGTTCGTGAAGAAGCTCTTGAAAAACGCTCCATTGCCACAACCACCGGAAAAGCCCAGGTCATCGTCGGTATGGGCACCTGTGGGATCGCGGCAGGCGCACGAGAAACCATGAAAGCGGTGTTGGATTACATCGAAACCGAGAATTTGGACGGCATTCTTGTAACCCAAACCGGTTGTATCGGTCTCTGTGAACAAGAACCCATTTTGCAAGTAGTACGTGGTGAAGCAGACAAGGTCACCTACGGAAAAGTGAATCCGGAAGTTGCCAAAAAGATCCTCAAAGAACACGTTGTAGATGGGAACATTGTAAAAGAATTTGTTGTAAATCTTTAAGTTTTAATGACTGGAGGAAAACGTTCGTAAAATGTCTTATATTCGCTCGCATGTTCTTTTCAGCAACGATCCAACTATCCTCGCACAAGGCGGTGTAGAGGTAAAGCATACGCTGCTAGATGAGATTAAGAAACATAATCTGGTAGATGAGGTCGAAGTAATTGATACGCCCCGCATCGGTGATAGCAAATCAGGACCTGAATTCATCGTTTATCCCGAGGGTTACCATTATGTTGGGTTACAAGCTGCTGATATCCCCTTTCTGGTAGAAGAACAATTCCTGAAAGGTAGAGTTGTAGAGAAATTTCTCGCTCCCGCAACTAAAGAAAAAACACAAGAGCTAGGAGCGCCTACTCCAAAAGAAGTTAGAGTTGTACTGCGTAATTGTGGAACCATTAATCCGGAAAATATCGAAGAATATATTGCCGAAAATGGATACGCAGCTTTAGCCAAAGTCCTCACTGAATATACCCCTGATGACGTTCTCGAGATCATCAAGGCTTCCGGGCTGCGTGGACGTGGAGGTGCAGGTTTTCCCACCTGGCTCAAATGGAATTTGACAAAAAAAGCTGAAGGGTCACCCAAATATCTTATTTGTAATGCTGACGAGGGTGATCCAGGTGCTTTCATGAACCGTTCGGTGTTGGAAAGCGATCCCCATTCGGTTGTCGAAGGCATGGTCATTGCTGCTTATACCATCGGAGCCAGCCAGGGTTTTGTGTACTGTCGTGCTGAATATCCAATCGCGGTGAAAACCCTCAACATTGCCATCGAACAAGCCCGCAATTATGGATTGCTGGGAGAACATATCTTTGGCACTGATTTTTCGTTCGAACTGGAAGTGCGTAAGGGAGCGGGTGCATTTGTTTGTGGTGAAGAAACCGCCCTTATCCGCTCAATTGAGGGCAAACGCGGTGAACCCTACCCCAAACCACCTTTCCCGGCTACCCAGGGTGTTTTCGGTAAACCAACCAACATCAATAATGTGGAAACCTACGCCAATATCCCGCAGATCATCTTCCGTGGTGCAGAATGGTTTGCTTCCATGGGAACCGAAAAAAGTAAGGGTACCAAGACCTTTGCCCTGGCAGGTGATGTTAAAAAGACTGGTTTAATAGAAGTTCCTTTTGGCATTACCCTGCGTGAGATCGTTTATGATGTTGGTGGTGGCATTAAGAATGACAAGGGATTTAAAGCCATTCAGACCGGTGGTCCAATGGGTGGTTGTCTCCCGGCTTCTTATCTTGATCTGCCAGTAGATTATGAATCCTTAACCTCCGCCGGATCCATGATGGGATCGGGTGGTATGGTAGTCATGGATGATGAAACCTGCATGGTCGATATCGCCCGCTTTTTTATGGAATTCACCCAGGCTGAAAGCTGCGGGAAGTGTGTTCCCTGCCGCGTTGGTACAAAACGCATCCTTGAGATCCTAACTCGTATTTGCGATGGAAAAGGTAAGGATGGGGATATTGAAACGCTTGAAATGTTATGCAGTCAGATTATCGAAGATAGTCTATGCGGTCTCGGCAAAGGCGCTCCCAATCCGGTTGTCAGCACATTGAAACATTTTCGTGATGAATACGAAGCCCATATTTACGAGAAGAAATGCCCAGCCAAGACTTGTAAGGCGTTGATTCATTACAGCATCAATCCAGAGAATTGTGTCGGTTGCACCCTGTGTGCCAGGAACTGTCCTGTTAACGCAATTAGCGGCTCGCCAAAACAAACGCATGTCATTGATCCGGATGTTTGTATCCGTTGTGGTATTTGTAGTCAAGTTTGCAACTACGATGCGGTCGTAGTCACATAATACTTTTCAACAGGAGGTTCGTATGGCAAGCCAAACAGAGATTGCTGACAATATCACCGAAATAGTTCAGTCTGCTCTGGAATATTATGGTAAAAAAGAAGAAGAGCTCATCCCGATTCTCGCAAAAGTGAACCGGGATTTAGGTTTTCTTCCCCAAGAAGCACTCGAAGAGATCAGTGGGGAATTGAAAATACCAAAAAGCAAAGTGAAATCAGTGGCAAGTTTCTACCACATGTTTTCCACCAAACCATTGGGCAGACATGTGATCAAATTCTGCGAAAACGCACCCTGCCACGTCGCAGGCGGACGAGAGGTCTGGAATGCACTACAACAAGCTACCAATCTTAAAGTAGGTGAGACCAGCGCCGACGGGAAATGGTCGCTCTTGACCACCAGTTGCCTTGGGCTGTGTGCAGTTGGTCCTGTCATGATCATCGATGAGGATGTGTTTGGGAACCTTACAGCAGATATGATCCCTGATATCCTGAGCCGCTACGAATAGGAGACAGAAAAATGAAAACCTATCGATCTATGGTATTAGTATCAAACGATCCCCAAAGCATGGTTCAGGGAGCCCAGAAAGTTTTTGAAACTCTCCAGGCGGAAGTTAAAAAATATAATCTCGAAGATGAGATTTCCATCACGATGGCTTCTGATATCGGGCGCATGGATATTTCTCCGGTAGTGGTCATCTACCCTGAAGCTATCGTTTATGGACCAATTAATAAAGAAGATGTTCCCTATTTGGTTGAAGAACATCTTTACAAAGGCAGAATTGCCGCCAATCTACAGGCGCCTAAAAAAGCTCTCTCCGGTCCAATCGCATGGTTAACTGCCCGTGAAGGTTCATTGCCTGCAGAACAACGTATTGTGCTCGAACGAGCTGGATTAATAGATCCGGAATCCATTGATGATTACATCATTCACGATGGCTATCAAGCTCTAGGGAAAGTGCTTTCAGATTTGAAACCCGAAGAAGTGGTTGCCATTCTCAAAGATTCCGGATTGCGTGGTCGTGGAGGAGCAGGCTTCCCCACTGGAATGAAATGGAGCTTTGTAGCCGGTACGGAAAACGACAAGAAATACGTAGTTTGCAACGCGGATGAAAGTGAACCCGGTACTTTTAAAGATCGTTTGATCATTGAAGGAGATCCTCACGCAATAATTGAAGCCATGATCATCGCATCCTATGCAGTAGGTGCAGACGAAGGATACATCTACGTTCGTGGTGAGTATGAATTAGCCCAGGCACGTTTAAGAACCGCCATTCAACAAGCGAAAGAATATGGCATGTTGGGAGAAAATATCTTTGGTTCAGGTCATTCATTTGAACTGCATGTTCATGCCGGTGCTGGAGCATATATCTGCGGCGAAGAAACAGCCTTACTGGAATCCATTGAAGGAAAACGTGGCGAACCACGACCTCGTCCACCCTATCCGACTACCAACGGTTTATGGGATAAACCAACGTTGATCAATAATGTTGAAACACTTGCGAATATTCCTCCAATTATTCGCCATGGGGCTGCCTGGTTTAAATCTTTTGGAACTCCTTCCAGCCCCGGCACGAAAGTATATACTATTCTCGGAAATGTCAACCAGACTGGGTTGATTGAAGTTGCTATGGGCATCACCTTGCGTGAAGTAATTTCAATTTACGGGAAAGGTATGAAAGATAGTATTTCATTTAAACTAGCTCAAACCGGCGGCTCCAGTGGTTCTATCATCCCCGCCAGTTTGCAAGATACTCCTATGGATTACGACTCCTATTCCAGAGCTGGTGTATCACTTGGTTCAGGTGCACTGCTGATATGCAACGAGCAGACTTGCGTTGTGGATTTAGCGAAAGTACTGCTTCAATTCTTCCGTTTCGAAAGCTGTGGAAAATGCAATCCCTGTCGCATTGGCAATATCCGAGCACTTCAAACTCTGGATCGCATCTCACAGGGACTCGGTACAGAACAAGATATTGCCACACTGCAATCCATCAGCAAGAATTTATTTGAAATGTCTAATTGTGGGTTAGGACAAACTGCCGGAACGCCTATACGTGACATTCTCACTCACTTCCGTGCAGAAGTTGACGCTCATATTAAATTGAAAGTGTGCCCCGCAGGTGTTTGTGAAATGAGCGGGCAGCCCATTCTATACCAATAATATTTGGAAAGGTTCGATATGGTTACAGTAACAATTGATGATAAGAAAATTGAAGTACCTGAGGGCACCACTGTATTGAATGCAGCAAGAAAAGCTGGGATCGAGATTCCAACTCTGTGTGATCATCCGCAACTGCAGCCTTATGGTGGTTGTCGCCTATGTCTGGTGGAAGTGGAAGGGGCTCGTACTTTGCAACCATCTTGCACCATGCCGGTCTCAGATAATATGGTTGTCCATACTGAAAATGAAAAGATTCGCGAATCTCGAAAATTTGTTCTCTCGATGATTTTTAGTGAGAGAAATCACTTCTGCCCATATTGTCAGGTCAGCGGCGGCGATTGTGAACTACAAAACGCTGCTTATGACGAAGGCATGACCCACTGGCCATTACAACCAAACTGGCAACCTTATCCGGTGGATGCATCCCATCCATTCATCATCATTGAACATAACCGCTGCATCCTTTGCCGTCGTTGCGTGCGCGCGTGCGGTGAACTGGTTGGTAATTTTACTCTGGGTATCGAAGAACGTGGAGCTAACAGCAAATTGATGGCTGATCTCGGTACTCCTTTGGGTGAAAGCACTTGCATCGGTTGCGGCACCTGCGTTCAGGTCTGTCCCACCGGTGCCATGATCGATCGCTGGAGCGCATATCAGGGTAAGGAAACAGAAGTAGAAAGTCACAAAACGACCTGTGTGGGTTGTAGCGTCGGTTGTAGCTTGGATGTTCTCACTCGCGATAATCGCCTGGTTCGCATTGAAGGAGATTGGGAAGGAACAACTAATCAGGGTTTGCTCTGTGAAATTGGTCGCTTCACTCCTATGGGAGAAGAACGAAATCGTGTGTTGACCCCCATGGTTCGCAAGGATGGCGGTCTGAAAGCTGCTACTTGGGATGAAGCTTATGCAGTCATAGCCGATAAACTTGGTTCAGTCAGCGAAGGGAACAAACAAATCGCCAGTTTTATCTCGACCCGCTTGCCCATTGAATCCATGTACTTCTTCAAACAGATATTCAAGGATAATTTGAAAGCCAAGACCGCCACCATTGTCAATGGGTATTTGAAAGGTTCCAGAAATCTGGTTGGTGAGTACGGTATGGCTGCCAGCTTAGATGATGTCAAGCATGCCGATTGTGCAGTGGTCATCGGTGAAGATATCACCAAGGACCATCAGGTAGTCAGCTTCTTTGTTAAACGCAATTTACCGGCAGGCACAAAACTCATTACGGTCAGCAAGGAAAAAGATGGATTGGATAATTTCGCACATGTTTCTATTAAGAATGTGAAACTGGCAGATGCCATCAAGCAACTCGCTTCTGATCTGAAAGCATTGGAAATCATGAAAGCATCCCAGAATTTGGTCTTCATCTTTGGTGGACACGCAGCAGAATGTGAAGAATGCACGAAAGCCATGCTCGATCTTGCTAAGCAATTCAGCGCTAAGTTGTTGAATACTTATGATGGTGCCAATGGGAAGACCGCACAATTATTCTCGTTGGTCAGCACAGATGATTTCAGCAAGATTGATGCAGCTTATGTAGCACTTGGTGATGAAACCGTTTCACAAGCTTTTACCCAAACATTAGAGAAAGTTCCGTTTGTGGTGGTCCAAAGCAGCTATATTTCATCCCTCACTGCCAACGCAGATGTAGTTCTGCCAGCCCATACCTGGCTTGAACAGAACGGTCATTACATGAACATGGAAGGGAAACTCTCCGAAGCCAAAGCATCATTGAGTGCCCCAGAAAGTTCTGCTTGTAATGCAGACATCTTGAAAAATATTGCTGCTAAACTAGGCTTGAATATCTCAGCTGATTGGCAAGCCGCACTACAATAAGCTGAAGAACTTACGAAAGAAATACTCTTTGAGGAGAATGAATAGATTATGGCAAAACCCAAAGTTGCAAGTGACTGGTTATGTGGATGTGCAGGCTGCCATATGTCTTTTTTAGACATTGACGAACGGATCGTAAAATTGATCGAACTGGTCGACTTACGTTCTACCCCCGTCACAGATTTGAAACATCCTGATGCCAGCGGTGTTGATGTTGGTATCTTGGAGGGTGGTATAAACAATACCGCTAACGAAGAAGTTGCGAAGCTGATGCGCAAGCGCAGCAAGATCTTGATCGCTCTAGGGGATTGTGCCGTATTTGGCGGCGTTCCAGCGATGCGTAATTTCTTTACAATTGAAGAATCCCTGCAGCGTGCCTATATTGACACCGAGAGCACCGATTCTGAAGGTCAAATTCCATCCAGCCCAGAACTGGCGAAAATGACGCGCGTTCGTGCAATTCATGAGGTGGTACCTGTGGATATCTATATCCCAGGCTGCCCACCTGATGCAGATATCATTTTCTACGCTTTGAGTGAATTGGCACAGGGTCGTATGCCCAACTTGACCGAAGAAAAGATCATGTGGAATTAGCCTAAAGGTAAGTAAAAATGACACAAAAAATAACTATTGAACCTGTAACCAGGATCGAGGGACACGCTAAGATCACTATCAATATTAAAGACGATGGTAGCGTTGAACATGCCTATCTTCACATTAACGAATTTCGTGGGTTTGAAAAATTCTGTGAAGGGCGTATGGTATTCGAAATGCCCCTCATCACTCCCCGAATTTGCGGCATTTGCCCAGTTAGCCATCATCTGGCTTCCGCCAAAGCTGCTGACGCTGCTCTAGGAGTTGAGCCACCTCGCCCTGCTTCTTTGTTGCGCGAATTGATGCACATGGGACAAATTATCCAAAGCCATGGTATGCATTTCTTCGAGCTAGCTGGACCTGATCTGCTGTTAGGCTTTGATGCGGATCCGGCAATACGTAATGTGGTCGGTATCATTCAATCCAATCCTACTCTGGCATTGCAGGCAGTAAATCTGCGCAAATTCGGTCAGGAGATCATTAAAACGACGGGGGGAAGGAAGATTCACCCTAACTTTGCCGTTCCTGGCGGGGTAAACAAAGCACTCACTGTCGAAGAACGAGATGATATCCTATCAAAACTCGATGAAAACATTGCTACCATCAAAGCCGGTCTCGAAATTTTCAAAGGCTGGGCTGCTCAAAATGTAGGGCAAATCAACGAATTCGCTGTCTTTTCTTCCGGTTATATGGGTCTGGTCACACCGGAGAACAGTCTCGAACTTTATGATGGTAAGATTCGTATGGTAGATAAGACTGGCAGTCAGTTAGAATTATTCCCCGCCTCAAATTACCTGGAGAATATCGCCGAGCACGTGGAAGATTGGTCATATTTGAAATTCCCATATTACCGCAAAATGGGCTGGCCTGCTGGAGTTTACAGGGTCGGTCCTTTAGGACGTTTGAATACATGTGAAAAGATTGATACCCCCATGGCACAGGAGGAATTTATTCAGTACCGCAAGATGAACGATGGAAAACCGATCGAAAACACCTTGCATTTCCACTACGCCCGCTTGATCGAAACTCTTTTTGCCGCTGAAAAAGTTCGTACCCTGCTTGAAGATGCAGATATCCTTTCTAAGGACATTTTGAATACACATCATAACTACCAGGGTGAAGGCATAGGCGTTATTGAAGCTCCACGCGGTACCCTTTTCCATCATTATTGGGTTAAAAAGAACGGTCAGATCGAAAAACTCAATCTCATCGTTGCCACCGGTAACAATAACTGGGCAATGTGTGAAGCAGTTGACTCGGTTGCAAAACGCTATGTCAAAGGTCCCGATGTCACCGAAGGGATGCTAAACCGAGTCGAAGCCGCCGTGCGTGCGCACGATCCATGCTTAAGCTGTTCAACGCATGCCGTAGGTCAGATGCCGATGGTGGTAGATGTTCGTGATCTACAAGGTAATTTACTGAACACCATCAAGCGCGGGTAAATCTTCGGTCAGTCAAAATTATGGGACGGTGCCGTGATAGATTTTACGACACCGTCTCTTGTTGTGTGAGATAAAATTTGATCATGGTGAAGAAATTTATAATCCTTGGATATGGGAATCCTGATCGTGGGGATGATGGCGTTGCTTATTATCTGCTGCAAAAGCTAATTAGACAATTTGGAAATGATGCAGATATATTGACCAAATTCGAAGAAGTAGGGGTATGCGAGGTTAACGAACAGATCGATATCTGGTATAACCTGCAATTGATACCCGAAATCTCCCAAGACCTGGCACAATATGAAAACGCAATTTTCATCGACGCCCATACTGCAGAAATCCCCGAACCGATTTTGATCACCAAGATCACTCCCAAATATCAAAACTCTCCCTTTACCCATCACCTTACCCCTGCCAGTTGCCTATCGCTAGCAGAAAAACTGTACCAGCATGCTCCCAATGCCACCCTCGTAACGATCCGCGGTTACCAATTCGATTTTTCCAGGGAACTCTCTCCCCAAACGAACGTTCTGGCTGATTCAGCCTTTGAGGAGATCTCTAGACTCATTGCAGAGTGACATATGCTTATTTTTTATTATTTTTACTATAAATATCTAATTTAGATTATAATTTCAAGATGCATGAACTTTCGGTTACGGAAGAAATCTTGAGTGCAGCTCAAAAGATTGCAGAAGAAGAGCATGCGCTCAAGATCACCAATATATATCTGGAGATAGGTAAATTATCCGGAATCGTGGATGAATCGGTGTCCTTTTACTGGAACGAATTACGAAAAAGCACGATTTGTGAGGATGCGACACTCCATTTCAGTATGGTGCCGGCAAGGATCAAATGCAGGGATTGTAAGAATGAATACATACTCGAACACGATCTGATTCCCTGCCCTTCATGCAGTTCTCTGAACATCCAGATAATCGGCGGAGAAGAGTTTATATTGAAAAGCATTGAAATTGAAAAGTGAAAGCAGAACAAGATGGCAACTAAACGAATTGAAATCGTGCAGGATATTCTGAACGTCAATGATCAAATCGCGGAACAAACCAGTTCAGATTTACATATGCACAAGATTTTTTCTATGAATATCATGGCATCGCCAGGTGCCGGCAAAACTTCTCTGATCATGCGCACCCTTGAAACACTTTCCCCCGAAATCAGATGTGCGGTATTGGAAGGGGATACTGCACCGGTAACCATTGATGCAGAAAAGATCTCCGGCATCGGGATCCCTGCCATTCAGATCAACACCGGTGGGGATTGCCACCTGAATGCCAATCTGGTGCGTAAAGGTATCCAAGCACTCGATCTTGATAACCTTGATCTAATCATCGTCGAAAACGTGGGTAATCTAATTTGCCCTGCTTCCTGGAAATTAGGGACCGATATCAATGTTGTCATCGCTAGCATACCCGAAGGGGATGATAAACCTTACAAATACCCCAATATCTACCGCGGTATTCAGGCGCTGGTCTTGAACAAAATCGATCTCAAACCATATGTGGATTTCAATGTCCCATATTTCAAGGCGGGTATTACTGCTTTAAATCCACAGGTTGAGTTTTTTGAAGTTTCCAGTAAGACCGGTGAAGGTATTGATACGTGGGTCAGCTGGCTCAAGGAAAAGATCACACATCTTTCGTAAAAAATGATGGTCGGAAAAAGGATTGAGGTAAAAGGGATCGTACAGGGGGTTGGCTTCCGCCCATTTATCTATACTCTTGCCAAGCAACTCAAATTGAAGGGCTGGGTAAAAAATACCTCCAACGGGGTCATTATTGAGGTGGATGGAGAGACAACATCTGTTGACCAATTTATCCGGCACATCACCAATTTTCCTCCCCCTTTGGCACACATTGATACATTAGAAAGCTTTGATATTCCCCATAACGGATACAAGGATTTCCAGATATATGAGAGCGAATCCATCCAGGGAGCATTTGTACCCATTTCCCCTGATATGGCTGTTTGTGATGACTGTCGCCGTGAACTTTTCGATCCGGACAATCCTCGTTTCCGCTATCCTTTCATCAACTGTACCAATTGTGGACCGCGCTTTACCATTATCAAGGACATCCCCTACGACCGCCTGTTTACCACTATGGCTGACTTTCCCATGTGCGACTTCTGTGAAACAGAATATAAAGACCCTGCCAACCGCCGTTTTCACGCCCAGCCGGTCGCCTGCCCGACCTGCGGGCCGTACATTTGGTTGGAGATCAGTGGGAAAGAAGTGGCTGATCATGAAAATGCCTTGCAGCGAGCCCGTCAAATGCTCAAAGGTGGAAAGATATTAGCTATCAAGGGCTTGGGAGGATTTCATCTGGCTTGTGATGCCTCCAACAATCAGGCAGTACTAAGATTACGTGAGCGTAAACACAGGTCGGAGAAACCCCTGGCAGTTATGGCTTTTGATACAGCCACAGCGCAGAAATATTGTGAACTTTCCCAAGCTGAGATCAATTTTCTTGAATCGAAAGAAAAACCGATCGTACTTGCTCGCAAAAGAATTACCGTTGGAATTTCCGATGCAGTAGCTCCCAAGACGAGCCGTCTAGGCATCATGCTACCTTATACCCCGCTGCACCTCCTGCTGCTTGAACCACAAAAAGGGTTTCCGGATATCCTGGTGATGACCAGCGCTAATTTATCTGAAGAGCCTATTGCCTATACGAATAGTGATGCTTTCTCTAGACTAGAGACGATTGCAGATGCCTTTCTGATACACAACCGTGAAATTTACATGCGCGCTGATGATTCCGTATTAACCGCATTTCGCAATCAGGCATATTTATCACGGCGAGCACGTGGTTTCGCCCCCCAACCCATCCCTTTACCGGAAGAATCCCCTATGATCCTGGCAACAGGAGCTGAATTAAAAAATACTTTTTGTTTGAGCAAAGATCGTTATGCCTTTCTCAGTCATCATATCGGCGATCTGGAAAACGCAGAAACACTTCGCAGTTTTGAAAAAGCTATCATTCATTATGAGCGCATTTTCAGGGTACAACCAGATGTAATAGCATGTGATCTCCATCCTGATTACCTGGCGTCCCAATATGCTGAACAGCGTGCCTGCCGGGAAGAACTGCCTTTATTGCAGATACAACATCACCATGCACACTTGGCAGCTTGTCTGGCAGATAATGGCTGGAATTCAGGAGAAAAGGTCATTGGAATCATTTTAGATGGAACCGGGCTGGGTTCAGACAATACCATTTGGGGCGGAGAATTCTTACTTGGCAATTACGATGGTTTTGAGCGTAAATACCATTTACAAACCACTCCGCAGCCGGGTGGCGATGCAGCTACTCAAATTCCATCTAGAATGGCTCTCGCTCACTTATGGCAGGCAAGTATTCCCTGGGATGAAAATCTAGCTCCGGTAGATTATTTTACTGATAAAGAAAAATCTGTATTGCAGCAGCAGCTCAAGCAATCAATAAATTCACCTCTTACCTCAAGTATGGGTCGCTTGTTTGATGCAGCCGCAGCGCTTATTGGCATTCGTGAGAAGGTGGCTTACGAAGCACAGGCTGCTATTGAATTGGAAGCATTATGTGTGGATGATGAAAAGGGATATTATCCAGTTTTTGTTGAACAAGATCAAATTAAGGTTAACACATTATGGCAACAATTGATTCAGGATATAAAAAGCCAAACACCAGTGGCTATTTTGGCAACCCGCTTTCATAACTCCATTGTTAAAATGATCCATGAAGTCACCCTGAAGATGAGAGAGGAAAGTGGTATTAATGTGGTTGTTCTAAGTGGTGGTGTCTGGCAAAATGAATATTTGCTCAGCCACACTATTCCATTGCTTGAAAAAAGTGATTTTCAAATACTATGGCACCATCAAGTCCCTACTAACGATGGGGGCATTTCCCTTGGGCAACTGATGGTAGCTATACATTCGATCAGGAAGACAGAAAGAGGTTAATAATGTGTCTTGGTGTTCCAGGAAAAATTATAAAAATCTATGATGAAAATTCCATCAGAATGTCGGATGTAGATTTCAACGGTGTAACCATGCGAGTTTGTCTGGAGACTACTCCGCAAGCCAAAGTAGGTGATTACGTGATCGTGCACGCCGGTTTCGCCATCAATTTGCTGGAAGAGAACGAAGCATTGGAGACCCTTGCGATGCTGGATGAGATCAATAAATTGGGTGAAGAACAGGAGTAGTTGTTTGAGATGACATTTTCTGAAAGCTATCGCGACCCGGAACTGGTTACTAAAACTATCCAAAGGATTCATAAGGTTACCACTCAGTCTTGGGTCATCATGGAAATTTGTGGTGGGCAAACCCATGCCCTCATGCAGCACGGTTTCGATGAACTACTTCCACACGCGATTGAGTTAGTGCACGGGCCTGGCTGCCCGGTTTGCGTGACTCCGTTGGAATTGATCGATAAGGGAATCGCAATCGCCCAACAACCGGATGTGATTTTTACCAGCTATGGGGATATGCTGCGTGTTCCCGGCTCAGAAAAAGACCTTTTTTCCGTTCGCGCAGCTGGAGGAAAAGTAAAGGTTGTTTATTCACCGATTGAAGCATTGCAGATCGCCCGCAACAATCCTGATAAGCAGGTGGTTTTTTTTGCCATCGGTTTTGAAACAACCGCACCAGCCAACGCGTTAAGTGTTATAAAAGCCAAAGAACTGAATTTACATAATTATTCTATGTTGGTTTCGCAGGTACGGGTGCCACCAGCTATCCGAGCAATATTGAGCGATCCCAACAACCGTGTGCAGGGATTTCTGGCAGCAGGACACGTATGTTCCGTTATGGGATATCACGAGTATATCCCCCTCGCACAGAAATTTCATGTTCCCATGGCGGTAACCGGTTTTGAACCACTCGATCTGGCACTGGGTATTCTCGAAACAGTGCGCGCGCTTGAAAAAGGCACCAGTGAAGTTGTCAATGCTTATCCGCGTGGAGTCATCCAAGATGGCAATCGCAGTGCTCAGGATATCATTACGCAAGTCTATGAATCCTGCGATCAGAAATGGCGCGGTATAGGGACCATTCCCGATAGTGGGTGGAAATTAAATACCGGTTATGCAGATTTTGACGCTGAAAACCGCTTTGATGTCGGTAAAATCCACACCAGGGAGTCAGAAATTTGCATTTCCGGTCTGATCTTGCAGGGTCGGAAAAAGCCCTTTGAATGCCCTGCTTTTGGTACCCTTTGTACACCCGAAAATCCGTTAGGGGCTACTATGGTCTCCTCCGAAGGCACCTGTGCCGCTTACTATCGTTATCACCGAGGAAAGAAATAATGGATAGACATATACAAAATGATCAATCTCAGGTTTCTTTCGAGAATGCCAGTTGCCCCTTACCATTACATCACCATGATCACATAGTAATAGGTCACGGCAGCGGTGGTCGCATGACCAATGAATTGATCAAGCAGGTCTTTCTTGCACATTTTAAGGACCCACAGCTTTTGCTTGGAAATGATTTTGCATCTCTCCTGCCCCCCGAATGCAAGCAGGGTATGGGACGGTTATCCGTTTCCACTGACGCGCATATCGTAAAACCATTATTTTTCCCCGGCGGAAATATCGGCAAACTATCCGTTAGTGGAACAGTCAATGATGTCGCCATGGCAGGAGCTATTCCGTTATACCTGACTGCATCATTTATCATTGAAGAAGGGCTTTCTATGCAGATGCTTGAAAAAGTGGTTGCTTCCATGGCTGAAACCGCCACCCAGGCTGACATAACCATCATCGCTGGCGATACAAAAGTGGCAGAAAAAGGCAGTGTTGATCAGCTTTTTATATCCACGACCGGCATCGGCTGGATCCCGGAAGGCCGCATGATTAATGGTCAATCTGCCCAAGACGGAGATAGTATCATTCTCTCGGGAACAATGGGAGATCATGGCATCGCTGTATTAGCAGAACGCGGAGAACTGGGTTTTTCAACCACCATTGAATCGGATGTGGCTCCCTTGAACAATATGATAGAGACTTTGCTGCTTGCAGCTCCGCATACCCATGTGTTACGCGACCCCACTCGTGGAGGAGTTGCCACTACCCTGAATGAAATCGCTCAGCAGAGCCGTGTCAATATTCTGCTGCAGGAAAGCGCTCTGCCCGTCAAGAAGCAGGTGCAAGCTGCCTGTGAAATGCTGGGGTTCGACCCGCTCTATATTGCCAATGAAGGCAAATTGCTGGCATTTGTCCCGGAAGCAGAATCCGTCGCAGCACTGGAAGCCATCCGCTCTCATCCTCTGGGGAATGACGCAGCGATCATCGGAAAGGTCGTTCCACTAGAGGGTGAAATCCCCCGAGTATTGATGAAAACATTGATCGGAGGGACACGTATCATCGATACTCTTTCAGGAGAATTGCTGCCGCGCATCTGCTGATCGAACTTGACAACCCTCCAAGAGTCTTTATACTTATTCAAAATTCCATAAAGGTGAAGCATGAAAATTGATTATAAAGAAACTACTTCAGATCTATTAGCAAGAATTAACATCCATGAAAAATATGGCACCCGCAATATTGATGATTGGATGATCGCGACCATTCCCCTGAAGGAAGGTATGAAAATCCTGGACGTGGGATGCGGCGCCGGGAAGCAGTGCTTTTCTTATTTCGACACATTACATGGTAAAGCGGAGATCGTCGGTGGAGATATATCTACTGAATTATTAGCCAAAGCTCATGAGGAAAACAGTAAACGTAAAACGGATATCGTTTTCGCTGAATTGGATTTCAACCAACCTTTTAATTTCAAAGATAATACCTTTGATCTGGCTTCTTGCAGTTTCGCCATTTATTACGCAGAAGATATCCCCTTCACTATCAAAGAAATGCATCGTGTTTTAAAACCAGGTGGTTATCTTTTCACAACCGGACCCATGCCTGAAAACAAACAGGTATTTTACGACATTATCAAAGAAGCCACCGGGAAAACCATCCCCCCCATGCCGGGCAGTTCCCGTTACTCAACGGAGATATTGGGAGCAGTTAAATCATTGTTCTCCCACACGGATGTGATCATCTTTGAAAATCCTCTAGCATTTGATGAAGCCGAACCTTTCCTGATCTACACTCGTGCATCCCTTAGTGAAGACCGCAAGTTGTGGACCAGTTTCTTTGAGAATAAGGATGAATTCGAAATGGTCATGCAAAAGATCAAATCCATCACTGATAAACGAATTAAGCTTGAAGGTAAGATCGTTATGACCAAAGTTGTGGGTGGCATTCTAGCCCAGAAATAAAAAAGATTATGGCAAATGATTTAGTTTTTTATGGAAAACGGATATTTTTTATCGGGGCTCATCCCGATGATATCGAGTTGGGTTGTGGAGCATTGATCTCGCACATAACCGGGAAAGCAGAGTTGTTCTGCATCACCCTTTCCGATAATCAAAAAAATCCCCTGCTTCAAAATCTGGTGAGTGAACATCATCAAAGCATGCAGACTCTTGGGATCGATCTAGAACATGTCATTCTTAAAGATTTCACAACTAGGCGCTTTCAGCATGAAAGGCAGGAGATACTTGAATCCCTGTTCGAGCTGAACAAGAAATATCGTCCAGATATGGTCTTCACCCACACCAAAGCGGACCTACATCAGGACCACAGCACCGTCACCATGGAAACGTTACGTGCTTTCCGTGGTATCAGTGTATTTGGTTTCGACGTCATTCGCAGTAGCAGCGGATTTTTTCCCAACTTACTTGTCAAGGTTGAAGAAAAGGATGTTGAGAATAAAATTGCTGCATTAAGTGCATATTCCACATACCGTGATAAATACTATTTCTCTTCGGAGATAACCAGAGCTACTTTAATTCGCAATGGTGCTTTGGCTGAAAGCCACTACGCAGAAGGCTTTGATATCTTCCGTATGATCGCTTCATTTGGCAGCCTGGATTAAGAAAATCGCAAAAAAAGAGCCAGTTCAACTGAAGGCTGGTTCTTTATTTTTCCTTTTCAAGTCCATATAGGGCAGCTTTGATCACTTTGAGGGGCAGCAGTGCACATTTTAAACGTACCGGACCCAATTCAATTCCTAATAAATTGATCACATGCTGTGAATCAAAATGTTCGACTTCATTTACTTTTTTACCAATAATATCTTCCAGGAGAATGTCAGCGGATGCCTGTGAAATGGCACAACCGTGCCCGCTGAAAACTGCATTTTTAATAACACCATTTTCGTCAACTTCGACATCCATATGAATGAAATCACCACATAAAGGGTTCTCATCTTCGTAGCTGTGACTATGCGCTTCCAGCTCCCCTTTGTGGATTGGGGTTTTATAATGTTCCAGGATTATTTCACGGTATAGGTCATCCATCATTTCATTCACCTGTTCAACCAAAGACCTTTTTAACCTTATTGATTCCCATCACCAGCGCATCAATATCGGCTTCATCGTTATACAGATAAAAACTAGCACGGGTAGATGCAGGGATATCCAACTTTTGATGAAGAGGCATAGCACAATGGTGCCCGGCACGAACTGCAATCCCTTCCGAATCGAGGACCTGCGCCACATCATGAGGATGAATATCTTTCAACGTAAATGAAATTACACCACCTCTTTTTTCCGCGCTGGGACCTAAGATCGTTAACCCTGCTGTTTCTTTTAATGCATCATAGGCATAAGCTGTGATCTGACATTCATGGGAGTGGATTTCCTTCATTCCTATACCACTCAGATAATCTATGGCAGCGCCAAATCCAATGGCTTCGGCGATCGCTGGCGTTCCTGCTTCGAATTTATATGGCAGCTCATTGGGTTGAAATCCATCGTAGGTAACCTTACGGATCATATCTCCCCCACCCAAAAATGGATCCATTTCATTCAATAATTTTTTATTTCCATATAGAATTCCTACACCGGTTGGTCCACACATTTTATGCGCGGAGAAAGCATAAAAATCAGCACCGATATCCTGTATATCGACTGGGAGATGAGGTACTGATTGTGCGCCATCGATCAACACGATTGCACCAATTCGGTGTGCCATTTCCGTCATTTTTTTTACCGGATTGATCACACCCAGCACATTGGACATATGGGCAAAAGCTACCAACTTTGGTTTGTGATTCAGCTGTTTTTGGAAGTCTTCCAGGTCAAGCAGCCCTTGCTCGTCGATCTCGGTAAAATCGATCTTGACATCCTTTTCTTTAGCAAGCATATACCAGGGAACCAAATTGGAATGGTGTTCCATCCGGGTCAATAAAATATGGTCTCCGGTCTTGAGGAACTTGCGTCCCCATGCATACGCTACCAGATTGATGGATTCAGTCGTATTCCTGGTAAAGATCATCTGGGTAGGATCAGGGATATGAACAAAATCACTTACCTTTTTACGAGCTACTTCGTACAATTCTGTTGATTCTTCAGCTAAGGCATGAATTCCTCGATGGATATTGGCATAATGTTTTTCGTAAACATCATTCATTATATCCAACACGGTTTGCGGTTTTTGGCTGGAAGCAGCGGAATCAAGATAGACTAATCTTTTATCACCATTCACTAATCGGTTAAAGATTGGGAAATCTTTCCGGATATTCCGGGAATTGAGCATTTTTTAACCTTAACTACTTTTACTTTTTTTACGAAGATTAGGAGAATCGCTAGGATACCAAAGAATATGATCTGGCACCATCCAACCATCAGTAAGATACACATTTTCCTTGAATTGTACTGCTATTAACTTGGAATCTACCTGAACCACCGTTCCCTTTAACCAGCCCTTAATCCGATCTTTCCCTTTGTCATGATCGCAATTAGCTTCGACTTGATCACCCACCTCATAGACATCTGCGATGTTGGGGGGGCGCATGAACGGTGTACTTGCCATAGTAAATCTCCTGATTGACTGAAATTTATTAATCTATCTATTAAAGCATATCTTTGTTAATTTTAGATATGAATTCATCCCAGAGAAATTGTTGAATTTCCTTCTCTACAACTCGATCGATCACCGTTTGGACAAAACCGGAAATGATCAATGCTTCACCTGTTTTATCAGGTATTCCTCTTGACTCCAGATAGAATAATTGTTCTTTATCAAGATTCGTAATGGTAACCCCATGTGAGCAACGTACATCATTGGTCAATATCTCCAAGCCTGGGGTAGAATCTATCTTGGCAGTACGGCTGAGCACCAAATTATTGTTTGCTTGATACCCGTCAGTGTGAATCGCTTTTTCATCTACATATATCATACCTTCCCACATACTGCGGCTTTCTCCATCAACCACTCCCCGATACAATAGATCGCTGGTGGTATTCTTTGCCATGTGATTTTGTGCGGTATCCATAAAAATTTGTTGTTTTGCGGTAGGTATGAACAATCCTGAAACAATGGCACTACTGCCCTGCCCGTTCAAACTCACTTCTAGACGAGATTTGCTGAATTCACATCCCTTTAATAACGAAAACCAATTGATACTGGCATCTTTTTGAAGTGAAGCTTTTTGATTTTGGAAATCCCAGGTCTGATGAGAGTTATCTTGAATATCGATCAGATCAAGGTGAGCATTTTCATCGAGATAGATCTCCATGATACCCACATTCATTATTTTAGTGCAGTTGCCTGATCGACGTTCTCGTATCAACGTTGCAGAAGAATTTTTTCCAACATATAACAGTGTTGTGTTGGGGATGGCAATTTTATCACCATTGATGATCTCGTCAAAGTAAACCGGTCTGGTGAGATTGCAATTATCCTCTATCGAAATCACCACATGATTATTTGAAAAAGCATAACTGAAGGCAGCAAATTTATCACTATCAGGAGTGACGATCTGTCCGATCTTCCCAATAATATTCTCTGGAATGAAATCAGATCTATCCTTAACAATATCGACATGCAACGCCTTCACTATGTGATTGTCAATGCTCAATCTTGATCCTGCTGCATCGGATTCTAATTTAACATAGATAACATTTTCGAATTTACCACTTCCCGAATCTTCATTCACGTTTTCTATTCTGCTTGATGCTTGCTCATGAAGAGTGAATACTTCGGGACGTAATTCTCGCAGAGATATCTTCCGCCAGCCGGGTGTTTTTGTATTGGGAAAAGGCATCTTGCAATATTTATCCAGTGCAGATTGCTGAAGTTGTTTTAGATATCCTTCTTTTTTTTGCAGTAGTTTAAAATGCGCTACAAAAGAGAATTCAGGAATTTCTTCCTGTGCCATGACAGGTTGTTGGTTGATATTGCTCATACTAGCCTACGGATCCTTCCATTTGAAGTTGGATCAACCGGTTCATTTCCACCGCATATTCCATGGGAAGTTCCTTCACCAATGGTTCGATGAATCCGGAAATAATCATGGTGGTCGCTTCTTCCTGGCTCAATCCACGACTGGTCAAATAGAATAGTTGCTCCTCTCCTACCTTGGATACAGATGCTTCATGACCGATGGATACATTTTCTGCGCGATTTTCAATATGCGGATATGTGTCTGAACGCGAATGTTCATCCAAAATAAGAGCATCACATACCACATTCGCCTTCGAATTTTCAGCCTTTTTATCGATATACAACAATCCTCGAAAGGATGAACGTCCACCATCTTTACTGATAGACTTGGATGTCACTTTACTAGTCGTATTTGGAGCAAGATGCAACATTTTGCCGCCGGCATCTTGATTCTGTCCCCTTCCAGCAAAAGCCATGGAGAGGATCTCGCCACGCGCACCCTCTCCAACTAAATAGCAAGATGGGTATTTCATAGTCGCTTTGGCACCCAGATTGCTATCTACCCATTCCATCGTACCATTTTCATGCACCATGGCACGTTGGGTCACCAAATTATAAACATTGGTTGACCAGTTCTGGATGGTAGTATAACGCACTCTGGCACCCTTTTTTACCACGATTTCAATCACACCACTGTGGAAAGAATTTTTTGTATATTGAGGAGCTGTACAACCTTCCACATAGTGGACTTGTGCTCCCTCATCAGCAATGATGATACTTCGTTCAAATTGCCCGATGCTGGCTGAGTTCAATCGGAAATATGCTTGCAAAGGCAGTTCAACTTTGACCTTGGGTGGAATATACACAAAGGAACCACCTGACCAAACAGCCGTATTTAAAGCAGCGAATTTATTATCAGTATAGGGAATCACAGTACCAAAATGTTCCCTAAAAATTTCAGGGTATTGGCGCAGCCCATCTTCAACGCTCAGAAATATCACACCTTGTTTTTCCAACTGGTGCTGGATATTGTGATATACCATTTCCGATTCATATTGGGCACCTACCCCAGCCAAGAATTTTTGTTCGGCTTCGGGGATTCCCAACCGATCGAAGGTGTTTTTTATCTCGCTGGGGATCTCATTCCAATCATTCTGAATGACATCGGTAGGTTTGACATAATAATACAGATCATCCATATCCAGATCAGCAAGATCCACACCCCAACTAGGGAGAGGTACAGAATTGAAATGAGCCAATGCTTTAAGGCGATATTCTAGCATCCAATTCGGTTCCCCTTTATAGGCAGAAATTTGGCGGACAACTTCCGCATCCAAACCTTTTCTGGTCTTGAACACATAATTCTCAGGTTCGTGAAAATCATAACGCTGGGTATCGATTCCTCGCAGGATATCGTTTTCTATCATCATATTTGTCTTTCCAGTGGATAGATCAATTCTTAAGCTTTCACCCAACCATACCCTTCGTCCTCTAGACGGAGTGCCAGGTCAGGTCCTCCACTTTCCACAATTTTCCCATCCATCATCACATGTACCACATCTGGTTTGAGATAATTAAGAATACGTTGATAATGGGTTATTACAAGGATTCCTAATTTTTCATTTTTCAATGTATTGATCCCTTGAGCAACGATACGTAATGCGTCAATATCCAATCCGGAATCCGTCTCATCTAACACTGCCATATTTGGCTCCAGCATCGCCATCTGCAAAATTTCAACGCGTTTTTTCTCGCCGCCCGAAAAGCCGTCATTCAGATACCGCCCCCCCATTTTTGGGTCCATGTCTAGCAATTTCATTTTTTCCAGCATCAGTTTCCTAAATTCTGGAATTGAAATGCCATGATAATCAGGGTCGACAGATTTACGTTGGGTATTGATCGCAGTTCGCAGAAAATTTGCAACGGTTACACCGGGAATCGCCACCGGATATTGAAATGCCAGGAATAACCCTTTGTGTGATCTTTCCTCTGGAGCCAATCCCATGATGCTTTCCCCATTTAACAAAGCATCTCCCATGGTGACCGTGTATTTTGGATGTCCCATTAGAGAATATGCCAGGGTAGATTTGCCCGTCCCGTTGGGTCCCATGATAGCATGTACCTCACCGGCTGGTACCCTAAGATCAATTCCATGCAGGATTTCAATGGACTCCACTTCTACATAAAGGTTTTTTATTTCTAAACCCATCATTCTTTTTATTCCTTTCCGGTAGCAGCGAGAGTATACCATGCTGCTACGATTTGGTCAATATTTATTATAAATATCACTATTATTGACTTTTCTATCAGCCCATGTTATAGTGTTACCGGAAAATAGTAGAAATGAACATATGAAAACAACCCGCGAAAAAGTATTATCAACCATAAAAACCCATCCAAAATCAACGATCATTGAGATCGCTAAACAGGTGGATATCAATGCCATTTCAGTCCGACATCACCTCACCAACCTACAAGCGGAGGGGTTGATCGTAGCCGAAGAGGAACGTCATGGTGTTGGTCGTCCCAGGTTGGTATATTCTCTTACTGATAAGGGCATGGAAAATTTCCCCTCCCGCTACTACCACCTAGTTAATTCTTTGATGGACGAGATTAAGAATGCTTTACCAGCCAATAATGTAAATACTATCTTCAATAATATGGCAGATAAATTAACCTCAGAATATGAACCCTTATTGAAAACCATGACGATTGAAGAACGACTCGATCTGCTTACCACGATTCTAGACAATGAAGGTTTTGATGTGGAATGGGAAAAAGACGGGGATGAATATCGAATAAGAGAAATTTCATGCCCATTTTTCAAAATTGGTGATAATCATCCTGAAGTATGTTTGTTCGACCGCTCCATTATTTCCAACATCCTGGATATCCCTGCAAATCAGATCTCACACCAAAAACAAGATAAAGATCTTTGTACCTATTCCTTTACTGTGATAAATCAAAATGCCTGAAGAAAAAATCAATATACCTGAATGGAAAGCCAATACCACTCATCCTGAACTCGCCGGTGAATTGAGAGAAGCTTTTCGCGACGTGAAAGATCCTGAAATTGGAAGTGATATCATCCAGTTGGGATTGGTACGAGACGTGGAAATTTCTGACGAACAGGTCATCGTCACCATGATTCTCACTACCCCTTATTGCCCCTATGGTCCCGTTTTGCTGGAATCCGCTCGCCGGATTGCGAAAGACACCACCGGCAAAAAAGCTACGGTAATCTATGGTAGCGAGGTATGGGATCAATCGATGATGGAAGATCCATCTGCTTTCAATTGGGGATTATTTTAGCCGATCCGCTCAAAACACAAGCGAATCGAAGCACCATCTTCTTTGAGTTCTATTGCCTTGAAACCGCATCCAATGACCAGAGATTGAATTTCCGACATACGAAAGAACCTGCTTTTCATACCTAACATCCATTCAAGCAAGGCAACGATCTTCACTGTAAACTTTTTGATATTGGGCTCAAAGATGTAGAGAATACCGCCTTTGCGCAATAATCTGGCGCACTCCCCGATCGCTTCTTCCCGATTTTGGAAATGGTGATAAGCATCCGCTATTAGAATACCGGCAACACATCCTTGGCGAAAAGGCAAGCGTACAGCATCTGCACCCACTACCCATAGTCCTGCTCTTTTGGTGGATTGCAGCAGCATCTTCATCGATGCATCGGCAACCAATACCTTCCTTTTTCCATTCTGTAGCGAGACTGCCATCCGTCCGGTTCCCCCACCGATATCCACAATGATACCTTCATCCGCGAATCCACCCTGCTGGCAAAGTTCGCCCAGAGCAGGGTGGAAAACATGATCATAAATAGGCGCGGTCAGGTTGAAAAAACCGATCTTTCTAGATGATGGCAAGGTCCTTCCCAACTTTCTCAAAGATTCGCAGCACTTTTTCAATCTGTTCATCTGTTTGAGTAGCCATGTAGCTTGTTCTCAGTAATTGCTGTCCCGCTGGTACAGCTGGAGAGACCACTGGATTTACAAAAACTCCGTTTTCAAACAATGCTTTCCATGTCATGAATGTGAGGGTATCATCTCCAATGATGACCGGAACAATGGGTGTTACCGAATCACCAATATTAAAGCCCATCCTGCGTAATTCAGTTCGAATTGTCTCACCAATAGCATTTACCCGATCAACTCGTTCTGGCTCGGCTCTGATAACTTTGATCGCTTCAAGAACAGAAGCAGCATTGGAAGCAGGAATGCTGGCACTAAATATAAGGGCACGTGCAGTGTGTTTTATATAATGGACGATATCGCTATCTCCTGCTATAAAACCACCCAAAGAAGCGAAGGATTTGCTGAATGTGGACATAATCAGATCTACATCGTCATCCATTCCAAATTCATGCGCGGTTCCTTTCCCTCCACCAGTCACACCCATGCCATGTGCATCATCCACCATGATGCGGGCACCATACTTCTTTGCCAACGGGATTATTTGAGGGAGATCGGCCAGATCCCCACCCATGGAAAACACACCGTCAACAACGACCAGTTTGCCATTGTTCTCAGGAATGGATTTTAAAACCCGCTCAAGATGTTCAACGTCATTATGACGAAAACGTTCGATCTTGCCATATCCGAGACGGGCTCCATCCACAATACTAGCGTGGTCTTCTTTATCAAGAATTACTATATCATCCCTAGTCACCAGACTGCTAATAGTTCCCAGGTTAGTTTGCATACCAGTTGAGAAAACCAGTGCTTCTTCTTTGCCAACAAAATCAGCCAGTTCTTTCTCAAGCTGCTCATGCAATTCCAAAGTGCCGTTCAAGAATCTGGAACCGGTACAGCTTGTGCCAAAGCGTTCAATAGCTTTAATGGCGGCTTCCTTCACTTTTGGATGCGTGGTAAGACCTAGATAATTATTGGAACCGCACATAATGATACGCTTCCCTTCATACACCACCTCTGTCCCCTCGTTTTCCGCCAGAGCAAGAAAGTAAGGGTAGATTCCTTTTGCCATAACAGCTTTCGCGTCGGTGTATTCTCTGCATTTTTTAAAAATATCCATGCGCTATGAATCCTTTCGCTTTAATCCAAGATGAATAACCCTTGTATTATAAAAGCGATATGGAGTTAAATGGGAATTTTAAAGTTAAAATAATAGAAAATAAAAATAATAGGAATTGAATATGTATGCTGGTATAGAAGCAGGCGGAACAAAATTTAATTGTATTATTGCAGAAGATCCTCAAAACATTCTAACTGAAACGAGAATTCCCACCACCACCCCGCATGAAACCCTCACCAATGTCATAGATTTCTTTCTCAAAGAAGCCCTTTCCAGAAATGTAACATTGAAATCCTTGGGAATTGGATCATTTGGTCCCCTGGATTTGAATAAACAGTCACCACATTATGGGTGCATCACATCCACACCCAAAACTGCCTGGCAGAATGTAAATATTGTGAAAGAACTAGAAGACAGGCTTCACTTACCTGTTGAGTTGGATACTGATGTAAATGCAGCTGCGCTGGGTGAATTATGTTGGGGTGCCGGACAGGGATGGCAGAACATTCTTTACATCACCATAGGTACAGGTATTGGAGGAGGTGCCATCATTGCAGGCAAACCCTACCATGGTCTTTTACATCCGGAAATGGGTCATATTTTCCTCACACAATCCTCCACCAAAGACAACTTTAAAGGGGTCTGTCCCTATCATTCTCATTGTTTTGAAGGATTGGCAAGTGGTCCCGCTTTGAAAGCGCAATGGGGACAGGATGCTGCTTTAATAGAATCGCATCATCCTGCCTGGGATCAGGAGGCTTTTTATATTGCCCAAGCATTGAGTATCTATATCAGTATTTTGTCCCCGGAAATCATCATTCTGGGAGGCGGGGTAATGCAACAAACTCATCTTTTCCCGTTAATTCGCACCAAAGTCATCGAATTGCTAAATGGTTATTTGCAAACTCCTGCCATCCTTGAGAACATAGAGCATTATATTGTCCCACCAGGATTAGGCACTCAATCGGGGGTATTGGGAGCGATTGCACTGGCGCGTTCGCTGGATGCTTAACTCTCGAATTCTAAATTTAGTGATTTAAGATCATCATCTTGCAGATGGATATGCAATACCTTGCGTTTTGTAACATCCAGCGCTTCGATATCACCCAGTGCTTGTGCATGAATAAGTTGTTCGAAGGTGATACCAAGATCAGGCACTATGATATGTTCTTCTTCAGTAGTAGTGATTACGATAAAGTAACCATTATTCTTACCGCCTTTATGTAGTTGCCCGGTAGAATGCAAGAAGCGCGGTCCAAAGCCCAGGGTAGTGGCAACACCAAATTGCTCACCGATTCTCTGTCTAAGATTCTGCAATAGGATTTGATTATTCTCGTCTCGTTCCACAAATGCGTTCAGCGCCACATAGCTATCAGGGGATATACCGTTTAGGAATTGTTGTAATATCTCTCTAAAGTTTTGACCCTTTATTTCGTTGATGGAGTTTGAGGATATCTGAATACTTTCATCTTCCCATAGGATATCTTCTTTTTCAAGCTTGCCCGTCTCCTGGATCATCTTGATCTTATTCTTGGTGCGTGTTTTGCTATCTTGGACATTCGGCTGGTCGAAAGCGTTCACTCCGATAATGGCGCAGGCGGTGGCAGTAGCGAATTCCCAGTGATAGAATTCCTGCACCAGTGCATTTTTTTCAGCCACTTCTAATACCAAACAGGGATGTCCGGTAGCTTTAAGATCTGCAATCCGTTGATCTTCCTCTCCACCCTGACGTAAATATACAAAGATACGGTCCTGGGTATAACGTGTCGCATCCCTGGCTGGTTCCAAATCAATCGGTAGGATGCCTTTTCCTTCTTTTCCACTGCTTTCTGCGATTAGCTGTTCAACCCACGAACCAAAAGGAAGCCATCCCTGATCAGTGATAATGGTTAGCTTATCCCTTCCATTACGATATGCTTCTCCGAGCACAGCTCCTAAAACCAGACCTGGATTTCTTCCGGCAGGCACACCTGAACCACATTTTTCCCGCAATGCCTGTGCTGATTTTAATAACGATGCAATATCACATCCGATCAAAGCGGCAGGAACGAGTCCGAAAGCAGTTAATGCGGAATAACGCCCTCCCACATTCGGGTCAGCATTGAAAACTGCCCGAAAATGATGTTCTTCTGCCAATTTTTGTAATGAGGTACCCGGATCAGTAACTGCAATGAAATGGCTGCCTGGTTCTTCAGTTCCTTCCGCAACCATTTGCCGCCAGGCGTACTGGAATCCAGCCATGACCTCCGCTGTTCCCCCAGATTTACTACTGATCAAGAAGATCGTTTTCTCGATACCAGCCCATGTGAACAGGTGCTCTATCTGGGATGGATCCGTTGAATCCAATATGCGCAGTTCAAGTCCGTTTCCCTGTTTTCCCAGGATCTTGCTCATTACCTCTGCCGCCAGAGAAGATCCGCCCATGCCAATTAGAACAGCATGAAGATATCCTTCTTTATGAAGAATTTTCGTAAGGTTTTCTAATTCAGGGACTAATGAAAATCCATTTTCTGGAGCTTCCAACCAGTCCAATCGGATTTTCGCTTCCATTTGCCCGGCTTCATCCTTAGTCCACAAGTCAGCCTGTTTGGCAAACATTCTTGTACAGAATTGATCTCGATCTAGGATTGCAACACGATCTATTGTCGCCTGCTGCAGAGGACCCAATTCGCGAACTGCTTTAGTACGTTGATCTTCCAAGGCTTCCATCATTTCCGTAAAAGCATCTATGAATTGCTGGACTCCCTCACGTTCAAGTTCCGTGGCAACCTCTTCAAGATCAATACCCAATCCAGATAATGTTTTTACAATCTTGGCTTCCTCTGTTGAAAGGCCAGAAAGCTTATCCACAACCTTGCCATGCTCTGTAAATGCTTCCAGAGTAACAGGAGGAATAGTATTAACTGTGTCAGCGCCGATTAATTCCTCTACATACAACACATCGCGATAATCCAGATTCTTTGTGCTGGTAGAAGCCCATAGTGGTCTTTGAAGTTGGGCGCCTTTTTTCTTTAAAGCAAGGAAGCGCTCCCCCTGAAATACTCGCTTGAAACTGCCATATGCCTGTCTGGCATTAGCAATAGCCGCTTTACCGAATAAATCATCTGTTTGAGAAGTAGATAGATCCGCTAAAAGTTTATCGATCTTCGTATCAAAACGGGAAACGAAGAAAGAAGCTACGGATGCGATGCCAGAGATTTCCTTTCCTTCCCGAAGACGATCCTCTAGACCACTCAGATAAGCATCCATCACTTTCCTATAACGTTCTATAGAAAAGATCAGTGTCACATTGACATTGATTCCCGCCGCTATGCTGGCACGGATTGCTGGAATACCCTCTACGGTAGCTGGGATTTTTATCATTAAGTTTGTCCGATCCACAGCTTTCCATAAACGCCTGGCTTCCGAGATGGTGGCATTGGTATCATATGCTAAACGTGGATCGACCTCCAAACTTACAAAACCATCTTTTCTCCTACAATTCTTATATGTAGGAAGCAGATAATCTGCAGCTTTTTGAATATCCTCTACTACCAAGTTCTCATAAATCTGAGGGGTATTCCAACCTGCCCAAGCCATGGTTTTCAGGGGTTGTTGATAGCTGAGGGAACTCAAAATAGCTTTTTTGAAAATTGATGGATTTGAAGTAATGCCGGAGATTATGCCGGCATTAACATATCGTTCGATCGTCCCATCTTCAAGCAAATCCCGCTGGATATTGTCATACCATATGGATTGACCAATCTTTGACAAAGTTGCAAATTTATCCATCATTCCCCCATGTAAGTCCCTGATTCGATTGCTTTGATTTTTCCACGGCGCTTCTGATGCCGTTCCATTTCCTCGGTTTGCGCATTGAGAAAACTGATCACGATCTCACGCGCCAATTCCGGACCAATCACGCGACCACCCAAACACAGCACGTTCATTCCATCATGCTCCACACCCTGGTGAGCCGAATAAGTATCATGGCATACCCCGGCATATATTCCATTCATTTTGTTGGAAGCGATACATGCGCCAATCCCGGAACCACAGATAGTGATCCCGCGTACTGCCAGTCCGTCTTGGATCGTTTTCCCCACCTTGTATGCAAAATCCGGATAATCTACCGATTTGGCATCGGAAAAAGTACCGACGTCGAGTACTTCGTGTCCTAATTCATTGACAGTGTCAACCACGGTTTGCTTTAAGAGAAATCCTGCATGATCTGTCCCAACTGCTACTTTCATTTTCGATCCTTTCAACTGAAAAGTTTTAAGGTTTGATCTACCACATTCTCCACCGTGAAACCAAATTTTTCGAATAAGACTTCTGCCGGAGCAGAAGCGCCGTAGTGTTCAAGCCCGATCATGATGCCCTTTTCACCCAACCATTTTTCCCAACCTTGTTTAATACCGGCTTCGATCGCAACCCTATTTTGAACAGATGGGAGCAAGACGGAATCCTGATATTCCTTAGGCTGCTTGCTGAATAATTCCCAGGATGGGAAGGAAATCACGCGTACAGATTTCCCTTTTTCAACCAACGCTTTGGCTGCATCGATTGCAAGCTGCACTTCCGATCCGGTCGCCATGAGAATTATTTCAACACTACCCTTCCCCAGATCTGCCAATACATAAGCACCTTTCAATAACCCATCCGCAGAACTATATACGGAACGATCAATGGTTGGTAAATCTTGACGGCTGAGCACCAAGACAGTCGGACCATCCTTCCGTTTTATGGCTGATTTCCATGCTTGGCTTACTTCGTTCGCATCTGCTGGACGGATAGTGACAAGATTAGGAATCGCTCGTAAAGCCGCTAAATGTTCCACTGGTTGGTGGGTTGGTCCATCTTCACCCAAACCAATACTGTCATGGGTAAAGACCCATACCACTGGATAATGGGATAATGCCGAGACTCTGATCGCAGGGCGCATATAATCGGAAAAGACCAAGAAAGTCGCTCCATAAGGGATCAATCCCTCATGAACTGCCATGCCATTTAACACTGATCCCATACCATGTTCGCGAACCCCGAAGTGGAGATTCGCACCAACGCGATCGCTCGCAGAAAAAATTCCACTTTCATCCATCCAAGTCTTGGTGGATGGTGTTAGATCAGCTGAACCACCCATCATCTCCGGAAGTATTTTTGCAATAACATTAATCACTTTCCCGGAAGAAACACGGGTAGCCATACCTTTCATATCCGCTGGAAATACTGGAAGATTTTTCTCCCATTCGTTCGGCAGTTCTCCCGCTATCCTACGTTTGAGTTCGGACGCCTTCTTTGGATATTTTTCTTGATATTTCTTAACCAGTTCATTCCATTCAGTCTCGTATTTTTCACCATTCACGCGAATTTCCTGATATACAGCTAAGACATCTTCTGGAATGAAGAAATGCGGTTCCACAGGCCAATCCTGCGCTTCCTTCGATGCATCAATTTCGCTCCATCCCGGAGGGCTACCATGAGCTCCTGCGGTATCTTGTTTGGTGGGTAAACTGTACCCAATATGAGTACGGCAAATAATGATAGAGGGACGCGGATCTTGCTTTGCTGCACTGATCGCTTTATCGATCGCATTCACATCATTACCATTTTCTACATGCTGTACATGCCACCCATACGCCTCAAAACGTTTGGCACGATCTTCGGTAAATGCCAGGTCAGTTGAACCATCGATGGAAATGCGATTATCATCATAAAGATAGATCAATTTACCCAACTTCAGTGTTCCTGCCAAAGATGCAGCTTCTGAAGCCACACCTTCCATGAGATCGCCATCTGTCACAATAGCATACACATAATGATCGACCACATCAAACTGTGGTTCATTGAATTCAGCCCCCATATGCGCTTCGGCGATCGCCATACCTACTCCATTGGCAAATCCCTGTCCCAATGGTCCGGTGGTCGTTTCCACACCCGGGGTTAATCCATACTCTGGATGGCCGGGGGTCAAGCTGCCCCATTGACGGAAATGTTTCAATTCATCCAAACTTAAGTCAAAGCCCGAGAGATGGAGCAATGAATAAACGAGCATCGATCCATGCCCGCCAGAAAGAACAAACCGGTCCCGGTTGAACCAATTTGGATTTTTAGGGTTGACTTTGAGATGCCGAGTCCAGATAGTATATGCAATCGCTGCTGTACCCATCGGTAATCCAGGGTGCCCTGAATTAGCAGTCTGGACACCATCAACTGATAAATATCGCAATGTTTTAATTGCTCTTGATTCCAGATCTTTATTTGTGCTCATGTTTTTTCCTTGGAATAATAAATTTTTGTTATTCTACCATGCGGTTAAATTCTAAATCAACCCTATCAGTGACACCCTATCAGTGAGCACTTCGGCAAGTACCCACAGATCTAATTACAGTTTTCTCCGTTTTAGACGCAGACTGTTGGTAACTACAAACACACTGGAAAATGCCATGGCACCGGCTGCGAACATAGGGCTCAGATAGCCCATGGCAGCTACTGGAATGAGGATCACATTATAAAAGAAAGCCCAAAACAGGTTTTGCTTGATCGTGCTAAGAGTTTTTCGAGAAAGTTTGATAGCATCCACTACTTTACCAAGTTCACTACTAAGCAACGTGATAGGAGCAGTGGAAAGTGCCACATCCGTCCCCGTACCTACTGCAATGCCAATATCAGCTTGTGCCAGAGCCGGAGCATCGTTCACGCCATCCCCCACCATCGTCACATTCTTTCCATGATTCTGCAAGGTTTTTATCGCATCTGCTTTTCCCATCGGTAATACATCTGCCATCACAGTATCGATGCCCGCCTGGTATGCAATCGCTTCAGCAGTGGCTTGATTGTCGCCGGTCAACAGCACCACCTGTATACCCATCGCTTTTAGCGCTCGCACTGTTTCGATAGATTCCGACTTGATCTGATCTGCAATTCCAAAAATACCTACCAGTTCGCCATCTACCGCAATATAAATTCCTGTTTGAGCATTTTCCTGAAGCAGTTTTTTTAACTTCTTGTCCACGTTATTTAGAATATTGTTTTCCTTTAAAAAACGCTCATTCCCGATTTGAATGACCCTGTTGTCGATCTTTGCAGATACACCCATTCCGGGAAATGCACGAAAGTCAGTCATAGGTGATAATTTCAACCCTCGATTGCCCGCTTCTGCCAGCAGTGCATCCCCTAAGACATGTTCGCTTCCATTCTCAACGCTGGCAGCCATTTGCAATAATTCATTCTCGCCGTAACGTGTGCCGATCACAAAGATATCGATGACTGTGGGTTGTCCTTTTGTGATCGTACCGGTCTTATCAAAAACCAATATGTCTACCCTTCCTGCTTTTTCCAGAGATTCGGCGGACCGGAACAGGATTCCCATCTCTGCTCCTCTTCCCGAACCTACCATGACCGCGGTAGGGGTGGCTAAACCCATGGCGCAGGGGCAAGCAATCACCAGAACTGCGGTCATATTGATCAAAGCTCGTGAGAATAGGGTCTGTTCAGGATCACTTACAGGGATCTGTAGGATAAAATACCACAGTAAAAATGTGATTGCTGCCAACAAGATCACGATCGGCACAAAATATGCAGAAACGGTATCTGCCAACCGTTGAATGGGAGCTTTGCTGCTCTGTGCTTCTTCCACCATTTTAATGATCTGGGAGAGTACCGTATCTTTCCCGATCTTAGTCGCCTTGAATGTGATCAAGCCCTGTTTGTTGATAGTTCCCCCGATCACCTGATCCCCCTGAGTCTTACTGACCGGCAAAGATTCACCGGTGATCAGCGATTCATCTATAGAGGTATGCCCCTCGATGACTTCACCATCAACCGCGATCTTTTCACCGGGGCGAACAATAATAACATCTCCGATTTGAATTTCTTCGGCGGGGATCTTTATCTCTTTCCCATTCTTCTTAACTGTGGCTTGTTTTACCTGTAAGTTGACCAGTTTCTTGATCGCTTCACTGGTTCTCCCTTTGGCTTTTACTTCCAGAAATTTACCTACGCGGATCAAAGTAATGATCATGGCAGATGTCTCAAAATATACGTGCCCTTTGACTAACCCGCTCATAACCAGAATGGAAAATATATAAGCAACTGAAGAACCCAAGGCAATCAATACATCCATATTGGCAGATCCACCTCGCAAAGATTTGATTGCACCCTGGTAATATTGGGCACCCACATAAAACTGCACCGGGGTTGCCAGTATCAGAAAGAAATAGTTCAACCAACCAGTATTACCCAGAAACTGTGGCAACAAGCCAAAATCACGAGCCATGGATAAAATAAACAGCGGTATAGTGAAAAACAATCCTATTATCAACAAGGTACGCTGTTTCTTGATCTCTCGCTCCCGTGCGGATTGTTCAGAATCGATCGCTCCATCCGGGATGATTGGGGTAAAGCCCAGTTTTCGGATGACCTTATGAATTTCCTGGATATCGATGATGGTCGGGATATATGTGACAGAGATCTCTTCTTTTACAACATTCCCATTCACACCGGTAATACCATCTAACTCAGATAGCTTTTTTACGATTCGACCAACTTCATGGGTATCACTAAGCTTTTCAAGCAGAATATCATTTTTTACCTGTAAAACCCCATAGCCGGCGCGTTCTACTCTTTTTACCAGCGCATCCAGATTGGTTTCATCTTCTGCAAAATTTACCACCGCACGTTCTGAAGAAAGATTGACAGATACTTGTGAAACACCTTTATCTTTCTTAAGATTACGTTCAATGGTTGCCACACAATTAGCGCAGGTCATCCCCTGGATTGGTAAAATGATATTCTTTGTTTTTTCCATGTTTAATCCTTATGTCTAGCTTTCAACAGGATATCCAATTTCATCCAGTGTCTCTAGAATGGTTTTTTCAAGCTCTGGGTTATCAAAAGTAATACTTACCTTCTTTGAATCCAGATCGGCTTCCACATTTTGAACACCTTCCAATTCAGACAACTCCATCTTGATGGTATATACACAATGCTGACAGTGAATACTTGGCACAGAATAGGTCTTGTTCATTTTCGTTTTTCCTTTCAAGTTTCTGCAAGAATTATATTACATGATTATTTTCATAATTATTAACATATTTACAGAATCCCTCTTGACATCAGGAGATAATCCAGTAGGATAAAATTAATTAGAAATGAAAAAATTAACCGGGAAAACCATTTTCGTCACAGGCGCCGCTAAACGCATTGGGCGCGAACTCGCCTTGGCAGCAGCATGCGAAGGTGCTGATATCATCCTGCATTACAGGAATTCAAAGGACGATGCACTTTCTACTAAATCCGCTATAGAGACACTGGGCACTCAATGCATACTTGTTCAGGCTGACTTCTCCGATCCCGAAAAAGGTCTTCATAAATTATCTTCTATCTTATCTGAAAATAAGATTGATGGCTTGGTTAACAACGCATCCATGTTTCGGCAAAATCATTTACTGGATGCTTCACTGGCAGATTGGAACGCCCATTTTGCAGTCAACTTGACCATACCTTTTCTACTCACACAGGCGTATGCCAACTCACCAGCAAACCATCAGGGAAAAATTATCAATATGTTAGATTGGAGGGCATTAAGACCTGGATATGATCATTTTGCCTATACCATCAGCAAAGCTGGACTAGTATCTCTGACCGAAGCATGCGCGTTGGCACTGGCACCCAATTTTCAGGTGAATGGACTGGCACTGGGCGCCATCTTACCCCCCTCGGATGGTGGGGACAGCGATACAATCATCAATTCCGTACCTGCACGTCGTTGGGCAGACATGGAAGAAATAACAGAGACATTCCTGTTTTTACTGACTGCCCCAACCTATCTCACCGGTGAGATCATTCACATTGACGGAGGAAGACACCTGGTCTAATATGATTATGGATAAAATATTTATTAAAGACTTAATGGTGCGTGGCATTATTGGCATCAGCGAGCGTGAGCGATCTCAACCGCAAGATATTATGGTAAATGTCACCTTGTACACCAATATCACCTATGGATCTCAAACCGACAACATTGACAATTGTGTAAATTATCGCACCGTTGCCAAATCCATTATTGCATTTGTTGAGAAAACTGCCCGCTATACTGTAGAAGCATTAGCACAGGATATTGCTGATATTTGTTTGAAAACCGAAAATGTAGAAAAAGTCAAAGTTATGGTTGAAAAGCCAGGAGCAGTGCGTTTTTCAAGATCAGTGGGAGTGGAGATAACCAGAAGCAAAGAAAAGTCGTAACATGCATCAGGCTTATCTTTTGATCGGATCCAATATTCAATCGCAGCAAAACATTCAAGCTGCTCTTAGAATATTGAATGGTAGTTGCTTGATCAAAAGATGTTCGAAAATTTGGAAAACCCCTGCTTATGGCAGTGCCGGGCCTGATTTCTTGAATATTGCGGTCCTGATCGGTACCCCCTTGGAAAAAGATCAGATCAAAACACAAATAATCACCTCAATTGAGATGAAACTGAAAAGAAAACGTTACCCAAATAAAAACGCACCACGCACAATCGATGTCGATATTATCATCTTCGATGACGAAGTGGTTGATCAGGGATTATGGCATAAATTCTTCATCGCTGTTCCGGTGGCTGATTTATTACCAGAATTGAAAAACCCTGATTCCGGCAAATCCTTGCATGAAATTGCACAAGAAATGATCAATCAGGGTCTGGCTGTTTTTTACTCAGATTGTTTATAAAGTTAGAATTCTAACGGTCGGGCTCCGCGAGAGATATTATCCAGAAATTCCATACGGGTAGCTTCCCTATTTCTGAAAGCACCCAGCATGGATGAAGTGGTCATACGCGCATCGTGCTTGCGTACCCCCCGTACCATAGCGCACATATGGACAGCTTCGACCACAACCGCAACACCACGTGGTTTGAGCAGAACATTGATAAAATCAGCGATCTGGCGGGTCATACGTTCCTGCACCTGCAATCTGCGTGAAAACATATCCACAATGCGAGGGATCTTCGATAATCCGATCACCCTTTTATTGGGAAGATACGCAACATGGGCTCTCCCCAAGAATGGTAGCATATGATGCTCACACATGCTGAAAAATTCAATATCTCGCACGATCACCATATCATCATATTCCACACTGAACAACGCCTTGTTCACCAGTTTAATGGGGTCGGTCCGATAGCCCTCTAGCATTTCGCGGTAAGCTCTGGCGACTCGGTCAGGTGTTTTCTCTAACCCCTCCCGTGATTTATCCTCACCGATCGCATCTAGAATATCCTCAACGGCTTTCTCGATTTTTTTTGTATCGACTTCCGAATCACAAAAAAGATCGGCAAATTGAAATAATTCTGACTCATTACATTCCACTCGTGCCATATCTGGTCCTTTCAATTTAATTTAGTGATTTCTATCAAGTAGTTCGTCGGTCAATTGAACAATTGCATTCAATGCATTTGGATTACCAGCAACTGTTTCGATCATTGAAAGTGCTTTATTATTATAATATGCAGCTTTATTCAGAGTTTGCTGCTGGATATCATATTGATCTAGCAATACAACCATTTCAAGGAGTTGCTTGGGCGAAAATTCTTCATTATCTAACCAGGCCTGCTTGAATTCAGGGATTTGTTGAATTCCCAACAACACTGGGTAGCTAACCTTTTTTTCGATCAGATCGCTGGAGCACAGCTTGCCAGTTTGTGATTCGTCTCCCCAGATGCCCAGCCAATCATCATAAATTTGAAAAGCCAAACCTAGATTTAATCCAAATAAATGTAATTTATTTCGAATCCTTTTTTCCTCGTTAAAAACGATTGCGCTGATCTCACTGCTGAAAGCCAGCAGCACTCCTGTCTTTCCTGTGATCATTCTTATATAATCGTCCAGCGTAACTGATACTTGACCTTCATAAGCCATATCCATCTGTTGTCCTTGGAAAAGTGAAAAAGCAGTTTGCATAAAAGCCTGTGAACCTTGCAAAATATCTTTCTCATCGATCCCTTCGGGTACTGTTTGCATGGTCTTACCCGCGATTGCAAAAAGTGCATCTCCGATGTTGATCGCTTTCTCAACTCCCCAGCGTTTCCATACGGTTGCTCTCCCCCTTCGAAGGATGCTGTGATCTTCAACATCATCATGGATCAATGAAAGATTATGCAGTATTTCTACCGCACAAGCAGCTGGTAGTACCTTGTGCCAATCTTGCTCCAGCAATTCTGCGCCCAAAAGAATTAATAATGGACGAATAAATTTTCCATGTTTTTGTATGTCATTTTTTTCAGAGAAGCCAAAATGAAAATAGATCGCATCTTTTAACTCTGGATAACTTTTATCAAGCATCGTTTTTAATGTTACAAACAATTCACTCTCTATCATCGGAATGAACAGTTTCCGATATTCTTCCAATGACATATTATCGTTTTCCTAATGGGGTTTTCTGTAACGATGAAATATTTGGCGCTCCCGCAACGAACATACTGATGCGCAGACCGATGATTATTTCATTGATTTTGTCAATCAATCTCGCTTCCGATATAGATGCAGCCCGTAGAAACATACCAGCAAATCCACAGTTACATGCACCCAACGCAATACATTTTGCGACATCCACGCCACTCCGCAACCCTCCCGAAGCGAAGATTGGCAATTCCGGGCATGCTTCGCGCACGTCGATGATCGATTGCGCTGTGCTAATGCCCCAATCACGAAACGAAGAAGCAATGTTTCTATATACCTCATCTTCCATGCGATTTTTCTCGACCTCCGACCAAGACGTCCCTCCTGCACCTGCCACATCGATCACTGCGACTCCGCTCTCCACTAACTTTTTAGCAGTTGCAAGCGAAATTCCCCAACCCACTTCTTTGATGACAACCGGCACTGGAACACGATGGCAAACTTCTGCGATCTTTTTTTGTAACCCGGAAAAATTAGTGTCACCTTCCGACTGTAAAGCTTCTTGTAGAGGATTCAAGTGCAGAATGAGCGCATCAGCACCGATGCTCTCAACAATAGCTTTACAATCATCAGGGGAGATCGAATAATTCAACTGCACTGCGCCAATATTTGCCATCAAGATTATATCGGGAGCATATTTCCTGATATCAAAAAATGCCATTTTTCTTTCTTCCTCGAGCCCGATGCGTTGCGAACCGACCCCCATACCAATTCCAAAACTTTGTGCTACTGAAGCTAACTTTTCATTGATCACAAGTGTCTCTTTAGTACCACCAATCATGGACGAAATAAAGATGGGTGCTTTTTGCGATTTCCCAAATAGTTTCAATGAGGTATCTATTTGTTTCAGGTCAAGTTCCGGGAGAGCCTGATGTTCAAAATAATAACGTTCTAATCCATTCGAAATAGCAGAATTGACATCTTCTTCAAGATTTATTCTTAAATGATCTTCTTTCCGTCTATCGATCTTATTTTTCATTGATTTTGCAACACTTCTTGATTTTATGTGTTTAATACTATAATTGATTTTACATTTAAATTGTATTTGGAGGTACCTGCATGAGTGATGTATTGAAAGGTGTAAAAGAAGTGATCGTGGATGTCCTGAAGGTCGATGAAAAAGATATCTCACTGGGAACAAGTTTTGTGGATGACCTAAAAGCTGATTCCATGGATCAATTCTTCCTCATCGACGGACTCTGTGAGAAATTTGACCTGTCGATTTCTGATGAAGATGCCAGGAATATCAAGACTGTCAAAGATGCAGTTGACTTTATTGAAAAAAAGTAGCGCATCAAATTGATCTATCTTAGAGAAGAGCAGGAATATCTTCTGGGTATTCCGCAACTTTGACACCAGCTTTTCTAAACAGTTCGATCTTTTGCATAGCGGAACCTGCTCTTCCTTCGATAATTGCACCTGCGTGTCCCATTCTCTTGCCTTTGGGGGCAGTTCTTCCAGCTATGTAGGCTACGACAGGTTTCGTCATTTCGGTGGCAATGTAATCAGCAGCAAGTTCTTCTTCTTTGCCACCAATCTCTCCGATCAAAATCACTTTTTCAGTATCTGCATCTTGATCAAACATTGAAAGGATATCGATAAAGCTTGATCCGATAATAGCATCACCCCCGATTCCCACACAAGTGGACACTCCTTTTTCATTTTCTTTCAACGCATGCAATACTTCATATGTGAGCGTTCCTGAGCGAGATACGACCCCGATATTCCCGGGAAGGGCAATATTCCCGGGGATAATACCAACCTTTGCTTGTCCAGGGGTAATGATTCCTGGTGAGTTTGGACCAATCAGAATCGAATTAGAGGTTCTGAGAATGGATTTGATCTTCAACATGTCCATAGCGGGGATACCTTCTGTGATACATATGATCAATTCCATTTGCGATTCAATTGCCTCATAAATAGCATCAAAGGAAAACTTTGCTGGGACAAAAATGACGCTCACATTCGCTCCAGTCGCCTTCACTGCGGTTTGAACCGTATCAAAGATAGGGACCTTTTCATCCAAAACCCATTCCCCACCCTTGCCTGGTGTCACACCGGCAACAATGTTGGTACCATTCTCACGCATTTGCTCGCTATGGAACAAACCTTCTTTACCAGTTATTCCCTGAACCAGCAGACGGGTTTCGCGATCGATGAGAATGCTCATAATTTCTTCCCTACTACCAGGTTGATCGCCAATTGGGCTGCCTCAGTTAACGAATGCCCTACCGGTAATTTACGCTTTTCCAGGATCTTGTAACCTTCCTCGGCATTGGTACCCGCCAGGCGCACCACAATAGGTATTTTTATCTTTTTTTGTTCTTCCATGGCAATGGTAATGCCCTGTGCAATTTCATCGCAACGGGTTATTCCCCCAAAAATATTCACCAAGATTGCTGAAACTTTTTCATCCGACAACAAGATTCGAAACGCGGAAGATACCTTTTCTGCGCTGGCACCTCCCCCTATATCAAGGAAGTTTGCTGGTTCTCCACCTTTCAATTTCAATATATCCATGGTTGCCATCGCCAACCCCGCCCCATTTACCAGGCAACCGATATTACCCGGCATATGTATATACGAAATACCATATTTTTGTGCTTCGATCTCGTAAGGATTTTCCATATCCAGATCGCGCAAGTCAGCCAATTCAGGATGCCGGAATAGCGCATTATCATCGATAGTCATCTTTCCATCCAGTGCCATCAACCCATTCCCCTCTGAGATAACCAACGGATTGATTTCTACCAATGATGCATCATACGATTCATAGATTTCCCATAATGCATTGGCTATCTGAGTGAATCTTCTCCAATGCTTTCTGGAAAGATCAATGGAAACTGCCAGGCAGCGGATCTGGAAATCGCACAAACCAACCAGTGGATCGATTTGAACACGTGAGACCTTCTCGGGAGCTTCTTCTGCCGTTTCTTCGATATCCATCCCTCCATAACTGGAAGCTATGATCACGGGAGACGCTTGCAACCGATCAGTGGCTATACCAAGGTAAAGTTCTTGCTGGATATCGACCGCTTCTTCAACCAGTACCTTGTGAATTGGAAATCCGTTGATTTCCATACCCATCATTTCAGTTGCGATTTCCTCAGCTTCATCCGGACTATTCGCCAATCGAATGCCACCCGCTTTACCTCTACCACCAACCAATACCTGGGCTTTAATCACAATCTTATCACCAAGATCTTCGGCTATCTGTTCAACATAACTTGCATTTAATGCGACTTGTCCTTTAGGGGTTGGGATTTCATACTTCGAGAAAATTTGTTTGACTTGATATTCTTGTATTTTCATTTTAATTTTATTTTATGGAATGTTGCCCACCTTTTGGGATTATAACATAGGCAAAGAAAAGAAAAAGCCCGATGAATATCACCGGGCTCAAAGTCACTTGATACTTCCCTACCCTTTGAGAAAGGATTCCAGAGCTTCTTTACTGATACGGTAAGCATTTCCAATTTTTCTTGCTTTCAATGAATTATCAGCAATAGCAGCTAGCACATCTTCTTCGGATACCCGCAAAATATTTGCCGCTTCTGCCGGGGTCATCACAGAAGGAATGCCAATCGGTACACTTTCAGGTGTAACAGAACTCTTTCCGGAATTTTTTAGCGATTCGGAGATCACATTTCCCAACCCCATACCAGCCCCGATGCCAGCGGTCAACCCTGCACCACCGCTTGGATTTTTGGCAGCATCGCGTAACGCATCGGCTGCTTGCAACTGAGTATAGGTATTCATATCTAGCATGCCCATTGCACGTAGTTCTTCTGCTGACTTGTCAGATGGTTTCAAATTGGCAATATAGAACGACTTGAGCGTCAAACCGATGGCAGCAAAATCATCCTGTGCTTTGGCGCGCACCCCAGCACTGACTTCTTCTGTCAAACCAATCAGATCCAGCACAGATTTCTTTCCGGTTGTTTCCCCTAAAAGATCCTGCAGTTTTGAAAGCAGCATGGCTTTCAAACGGGATTCGATATCTTCCATGCGGTACATACCCTGCGCTCCGACCAGTTGAGTGACCACCTGTTGCGAGTCCTTCACCTGGAAACTATAGGTGCCGAAACCCTGGATCAACGCAATACCCAGTCCAACTCCAGCATTGCGCACGATGATGGGTTGGGGTGTCCCCCATTTCTGATCAGCAAATTCTTTCTTAGAAACGTAGTAAACTTCGGCAGTGAAAGGAGTGCGATTATTGAAAGCTTTTCCTATCAGGTCAATCAATAGGGGAATATTAGCAGTTGTAATTGTATGCCTCCCCGGGCCTAAAACGTCCAAAGCTTTTCCATCACGAAAGAATACCACTTCTTGTGATTCACGGACAATCACCTGTGACCCAATACGAAGGTCAGCGACCCCCTGCTCTGGAAAACGATGAACGATTTCATCTTTCATCTCATTTGGGTATTCAACTACATCAAAAATTCTAGCCATTATATTTCTCCATTTATGGTTATTCAGTTATTTACTGATTTATTAACTTTCGCCTTCACCACTGAGTGAAAGGATCACTTCTTTGCGTTTTTCAAAGGTATCAATGCAGCTTTGAGCCAGGCTAACCAGATTTCGGATCGATGCCGGTAAGCCATCTGTTCCGACCGAACTTTGAATATTATCAATGGCATTAGCAACTTCATCTCCCAGATCAAGGAAATGCAGATCGTATTCATAGATGGCAGCTAATTCTTCTTGTTTCACTTTGATCGCGTCAAAGAAACCAGCATAGCCATAGGCAGCATTTTTAATCCGGTCAATGAACTGGCGCAATTTAATGGCAGCAGCCTCGATATCACCAACCACTTCGATTCCACCCTCAGAGATAAAAGATCGTTGTATTTCTGATGTCCGCTGCCATAAACTCTCAAACTGTGTAGCAATGGTTTCTCTTAAAAGCTTATCTGCAGATCGCCGATTGCTGCGTTCTGCATAGCCGTTGAAACCGGGAATCTTTCCGAGAATTTTCTTGAAGAAATCTTGTTCATCGGTCACACGCTGATAATAATCCGTCATTTTTTCCTCCACAAATTCATTTATCTTATCTTTAAATATTATATATTTCTTTTTATAATACGTAATCTATATAGATAAGTTGCGTAATACTGTTTTTACGTTATACTGGAAAAAGAGAGATTTCTATCATGAAAAGTTCATCTGATTTCGAAGCGAAAGGCATTATTGAATATATACTCATCGCCATCTTGATCATTTTGATCGTGCGTGTTTTGTATAATCTGTTAGGTCCCGCAGTAAAAGCGTTTATCGAAAATTTGTTAGAATCGGTTTCAACTTCTTAAATTCAACAATAATGATGTATGATATTAAGTAAGAGTCTGGATCAACGAGAGAAAGTGAGATGCAGGTAGCCCTACATAAAAATTCACAATGGCTAAAAGCATATTCTCTTGCCTGGAAGTTCGTTGACCTTGTTTATCCCCCTCAGTGTATTCAATGTAAGAAAATTGGCTATAGGATTTGCCCAACCTGCTGGCAACAGCGTATTTATTTTTCCGAAAAGATCTGCGCTGTTTGTGGCTCTCCACTGCAAGAAAATTCAATATGCCTAGGATGTGCAACTGAATCCCAAAGATTTGAAAAAATCCGATCATTAGGACCATACCAGGGGATCTTACGAAGTTTCATTCTTGCCATGAAATTCAAACGTGATCTTGGCTTACCCGAGTTGATCCTGCCAGACCTAGTTGCCCTCATCGAAAAATCAGGTTTTCCTGTTGATTGTCTTATTCCGGTTCCTTTGAGCAAAAAGCGTTTAAAACAGCGTGGTTACAATCAAGTTGTATTGTGGGGAATCCCATTAGGAAAGGTACTTGGCATTCCCTTCAATACAACCATTCTTACCCAAACTAAAGAAACAGCTTCTCAGGTTTCCCTTTCCGCAGAAGAGCGCTGGAAAAACATCCGCGGCGCCTTTTCTGTAGATATTGACCAAGTAGAAGGAAAGGATATTTTAATTCTGGATGATGTGATCACCACTGGGGCGACATTAGATGAATGTGCCCGGGTGTTAAGAAAGGCAGGTGCAAGGAAAATATCGGCTTTGACCATTGCTCGATCAACCATCAAAAATCATCACCCACAATAAGGAGGTACGTATGTCTGAAAAACCCGAGATCTTTGTGAAGAATCTGACATTAACAGATGATCTACAAGACTATGTGACCAAGAAAACAAAAAAAATGAATCGATACCTTAAAACGGTTGACGAAATTCGTGTTGATCTATCTTACGCAAAAACCGCCCGGGAATCTAACAATCGCTTCATCGCTCAGATCACATTACGAGGAAAAGGGTTCATCTTGCGTGCTGAAGAAAGAGCAGAAGATATGAATGCAGCGATTGATCTGGTGATCGATAAGATTCAACGCCAGATTGAACGTTATAAAGGGAAAAAGTATCTGAAACGGGCTGAATCCACCAGTACCGCTGAAATGACTTCAGAAATGGTAAATGCGGAATCCAATAGCGATCTCATTGCCCGTAGAAAAACCTTCACACTGATTCCGATGGATGAATGTGAGGCGATCGAACAAATGACATTACTTGGGCACGAGGATTTCTTTATTTTTTACAATGCCAACACTAACAAGATCAATGTCTTGTATAAACGCCGCGATGGGACCTATGGACTGATCATCCCTGAAATAGGCTAGCCTTTATCGAATTGTCGTTTGCATGCTATAATCTCACCGATTATTTAATTCACTACAAGGTGCAGGTATGATTGATGTAAACGAACTTAGAAAAGGTGTGACATTTCAGATCGACAATGATATTTACAAGGTCTTGGATTACCACCACAATAAACCGGGGAGAGGTGCGGCTACGATTCGCATCAAAGCTCGTAATTTGCGAACCGGAACTACTATCGAAAAGACCTTTGGTTCTGGAGAAAGGGTTCAGGATATTCGTTTGGAATATCACACAGTACAATTCCTTTATTCTGATGGCGACCTCTACTACTTCATGGATACTGAGACCTTTGAACAACCGGGTATCGGCAAGGAGCTATTGGGTGACAATATAGCTTACCTTAAGGAAGGTACAGAGGTTAAGCTGACATATTTCGGCACTGAACCAATTGATGTTGAGATGCCCACCACAGTAGATTTTAAAGTCATCGAGTCTGAAGCAGCTGTTAGGGGCGACACTGCTACTGGTGTTAGTAAAAAGGTAAAGGTTGATACGGGTTTTGAATTCAGTGTGCCAGCTTTCATCAATAACGGTGACATCATCAGAGTCGATACAAGAACTGGCGAATATGTAACACGTGTTCAGAATTAATATTATATACCCCCCAACATAGAATCCCACAGAAATGTGGGATTTTCATTTATATATGAAATCTCTTAATAATATGGCAAATGAATGCTTTATAGATTATGTTAATGAATGATTGGTATAATCTCACATGAATTCATGTAATATGGAGGTTTAGGTGAAACCTAGTTTTCAAACTAATTTTGTATATCTGTTAATTCTCGTTGCAATACTTGCAATGGTTTTCTTAAATTTTAATAATGTCAATGCTACCAGTGAGATATCAATCAATGAGTTAGCTTCACAAATTCAAGCAGGGCAAATTTCGAAAATTGTCGAAGATGATAATTCGCTAACCATCGTTACGACTGACCAGCAGGAATTCACATCTACTAAAGAGAGCAATTCCACTTTAGTTGAACAGTTGATTCACTATGGTGTGACCGCCGAAGACCTACAATCTTCAACTCTATCCATTCAAATTAAACAACCTGGTTTGTGGACCAGTTTGTTATCACTCTTGAGCTACTTACTACCCTTCCTGTTCATTGCTATCGCTTTCTTCTTCATTTTCAGACAGGCACAAGGTAGTAATAATTCAGCCATGGCGTTTGGAAAATCAAGAGCAAGAATGTTCAGCGGTGATAAACCGAAGGTCACTTTTGCGGATGTGGCTGGGGTGGACGAAGCTAAAGAGGAACTGCAGGAAGTCGTTGAATTTCTACGAGAACCGCAGAAGTTCATTTCCCTCGGAGCACGTATTCCCAAAGGTGTCTTGCTGGTTGGACCTCCTGGAGGAGGAAAGACCCTTCTAGCAAAAGCAGTCTCAGGAGAAGCCGGTGTGCCTTTTTTCTCGATTTCCGGTTCAGAATTTGTTGAAATGTTCGTAGGTGTTGGTGCCAGCCGTGTACGTGACCTATTTGACCAAGCTAAAAAGCATTCCCCCTGCATCGTTTTCATTGATGAAATCGATGCGGTTGGTCGCCACCGTGGAGCAGGATTGGGTGGCAGTCACGACGAACGAGAACAGACCCTGAACCAGATGCTGGTTGAAATGGATGGCTTTGATACCGATACAAACGTGATCATTATGGCTGCTACAAATCGTCCAGATATCCTCGATCCGGCATTGATGCGCCCCGGTCGTTTTGACCGTCGCGTAGTGCTTGATCGACCGGATGTCCGTGGAAGAGAAGCTATCTTGAAAGTGCATGTCCGTGGAAAACCAATCGCTAAAGATGTTGATCTATCTGTCTTGGCTAAAGGAACACCTGGTTTTGTGGGGGCGGATATTGAAAACCTTGTTAATGAAGCCGCAATCTTGGCAGCACGCCATAATAAGAAAACCATTGACCAGATCGATTTTGAAGAAGCCATTGAACGTGTCATTGCGGGACCACAACGCAAGAGTCGGCTAATCCACGAAGACGAAAAACGTATCATCGCTTATCATGAAGCTGGTCATGCCATCGTTATTGCCTCCCTGCCTGAAGCTGATTTGGTACATAAGATATCGATCATTTCCCGTGGTATGGCTGCAGGTTATACCATTGCTCTACCCGATGATGATCACTCACTTACCTCTCGGAAGAAGATTATGGCAGAAATGACCGGATTGTTAGGTGGTCGCGCTGCGGAAGAATTGATCTTTAACGACATCACTTCCGGCGCTTCTAACGACATTGAAAATGTAACCAAATTAGCTCGTAAGATGGTGACTCGTTTGGGAATGAGTGCTGATCTTGGACCAATGGTCTACGGGCAAAAAGACGAATTAGTCTTCTTGGGTCGCGAAATCGGTGAACAGCGTGATTATTCAGAAGCTATCGCTGAAAAGATCGATGCAGAAGTACAGAAACTGGTCGAACAAGCCTATGTAGAAGCAAAGAATATTCTAAAAAAATACCGAAAACAACTTGAAGCGGTTGCAACTAAACTACTTGAAGTGGAGACTCTCAGCAAAGCTGAATTTGAAGCCATCTTCCCTCCCCCGGTAGAGAAAAATAATGGCGGAATTCCGCAATTAGCTAAAGCGTAAAAAAGAGAAAGGTCTTGATTGGCTCAAGACCTTTTTTCATTGTATTTTCTAATCAATTCCCTGCGCAGAATTTTTCCCACACTGGTACGAGGTATTTCATCAATAAAGATCACCTCTTTAGGAATTTTATAAGCAACCAGGCATTTGCGGCAGTGATCTCGCACAGTCTCTTTATCTAATTTCATACCCTCGTCCAATACAAGCCATGCGATCACTTTTTCATCTCCTGTTTCTTCTTGGATACCCGCAACAACCGCATTTTTAACCCCGTTAATTTGAAGTAATACCTCTTCAATCTCATTAGGCCATACCTGAAAACCACCAACTTTGATCAGGTCTTTTTTTCTGTCAACGAAATAGAAATAACCCTGTTCATCCATGCGCACGATATCCCCGGTGTGCAACCACCCATTCTTCAAAGTCAATTTTGACTCACTGCAATTTTGAAAATACCCAGCCATGATCTGAGGGCCACGAATGAGCAATTCGCCCTGTTCACCACAGTCCATAATTTTCTGGTCGTTCTCTACATCCACCACCATGCATTCCACATCCGGGAGCGGTAAACCAAATGATCCACCCTTATTTCGTCCCACCAGCGGATTGCAATGTGTTGCTGTGGGTGCTTCTGAAAGCCCATAACCTTCTACCAATTTTCCGCCTGTGATACGTTCGAACTCAGTTTTAACCCGCGGATGAAGCGGTGCAGATCCCGAGATGCAAGCTTTGATGGAGTGCAGATCATATTTACCTTCCTGCAGTTTCTTATTACAGATAATACTGGCATAGAAATTCGGCACGCCTGGAAAAAATGTCGCTTTTTTGTCGGTGATACTTTGAAGCAAAAAATCTTGATCTCGTGGATCAGGGAATAGCAGAATTTTGGCTGCTATTCTGATTCCCAACACCATCGCCAAAACCATCCCATAAACATGATAAAGAGGGATCATCGCTACAAAGGTTTCTGTTGCTACCTGCAAATCACACCAGGTTAGAAACTGTAATGTATTAGCAACAATGTTCTTGTGCAACCCTATGGCAGCTTTTGGGATTCCGGTCGTTCCACCTGAGTATTGGAAGATCGCTGGAGTTGCTGAACTGAATGAGAGATCAAGGTTAATGTTCTGGATTTCCTTCCGGATACAATCGTTAAAAGCAACCGGATGTTGGATTGAGCAGATTTCAGTATCTTCGATCTTGTCAAGTGTACTTCCAAAAGGATCGTCTTTTATGAAATCATTGTTTTCAGAGATAATCACACAATGGAACTGTCCTTTTTCAACAAGGTCGTGCAATAAATAATACTGATCTTCCATACAAATAAGGCAATGTACACCACAATCTCTGATGATCTTCTCAAATTCTGGTTTTTTGTAAAGCGGATTCATCGCCACCACAATTCCCTCAATTTTCAGTATTGCAAAAAAAGAAATCACAAATTGAGGTGAATTGGGGAAGATTATCCCTACCCGTTCTCCTTTTTTGAAACCATAAAAACGTAGCCATTTTGCCAGTGAGTCAGAGGCATAGTTGATCTGTCGATAGCTGTATTCCATTCCAAGGTAATCCAAGCAGACATTGTCAGGGTATTCCATTGAAGTCTTTTTAAGAATCTGCGGGATATTCAAGGTTGAATATGGCAAAGAAGGTGGTACAAAACGGTCATAATATTCCAACCACGGTTTTTGTTCATAAATATTCTTCATTGATCTATTTCTCTTTCCCATCCATTATTTGATGAAATGAATTTTATTAGATCCTCTACACCAGTATCGGCAACATCAAACCAGTGGATTCTTTTATCCGTAAACTTGAACCAGTTCGACTGGTGCCGGATAAAATTGCGGGTGCGACGTTTGATTGATATAACAGCTTCTTCCAAAGAAAGTTCTTGATTCAGATAGGCATAGATTTCTTTGTATCCTATCGCAGACATGGAGGGTAGTGTGGGTTCATATCCGTTGGCTACCAATTTCTTTACTTCATCGATAAATCCTTGTTGTAGCATTTTTTCTATGCGTGCATCTACCTGCTGATACAGATCGCTCCGCTGTCGATTCAATCCGATGATCTTATAGCTATATGGAGGGGGATTTTTTTCTTTCTGTTTTGAGAATAGTTCTCCACTGCTGAAGATCACCTCCAGCGCCCGGATGGATCGACGTACATTGTGTGGTTCGATCTTTTCAGCCGCTTTGGGGTCGATCATCTTCACATAACGAAATATATTTACCGCTCCGATCTCATCGGATAAGGTTTCCAATACCTCCCGTATTTGTGCGTTCGGTTTTGTTCGCGGAGGTTGCCAACCTTCTACAACACTCCATAAATACTGTCCTGTTCCACCTACTAGAAATGGAATTTTTTTTCTTTGATGAATTTCATTAATATATTGGTAGACATCCGATTGGAATACAGCCATGCTGATCAATGCGTCAGGATCCACCACATCAATCATGAAATGGGGAATCCCTTTTCTTTCAGCTTGCGTAGGCTTGGCTGTTCCGACATCCATCCCCCGATAGAGATAACGGGAATCAACAGAGATGATCTCTCCGTTAAAGTAATGAGCCAGTTCAATGGAGAATGCAGTCTTGCCAACCGCCGTAGGGCCCAAAATGACGACGACAGGGTTACTCACTGGTAATGGCATTTTCGATCCAATCATACTGCATGACATTTCCCTTTTTAAGAATCGAGATCACATCGATCCGCCAGAAGGAATCCAGCAGGTCATTCTCCTGTAAATAAAACAGACTGGAATTGATCAGGGCATTCCTTTTTTTCGCGGTGATACTCTCTTCAGGGAATCCATATTTCCGTGAGGTGCGCGTTTTTACTTCACAGAAAATCAGCAAATCTCCTTTTTTCCCTATAATATCGATCTCCCCATACGGCGTATAGTAGTTCATGGTAAGAACAGCCACTCCATTACTCTCAAGGTACCTGGCAGCCTGTTTTTCACCGGTTTTTCCAATTTGCATGGTACGCCTAGTCATAGTACTATCATAATTGAATTTCTTCCCAACGGGAGGGGAAAATCGCAACTATGAAAACAAAACAATACTCCATTTGGAATAGCCGAGGAACACTGACTTTCTTTATAGTTCTCATCGGAATCCTTCTCTTTACGGGATGTGAAGCAAATAACGATCAAATTGATCTATCCCTCTTAAAAACTTCTTCCGGCAGTTCTGACCTGATTGTTGAGGAATACGAGCTGGTAGACGTCGAAACAGATTCACCCACACATCTTGAGTTCACCCAGTGGTTAACTTCTGAAATGATCGATAAACGTACAGTATGGAAGAACCTTAACCCTGATCGCACCATTCAGGATATCAACACTGTCCTTTCGAAATATGGCTTCAGCATCAAGCATGAACCCATGCTATCTTCCTATACCTATCGCTTATTAGAAAACTATGCCATTCTCCTGAATGATATTTATCCGGTTGGGACTGCTACTGAAAATCAGAATCGGGATGATTTTGCTCTGCTAGTTCAAAATTATGAGGGAGAATCCTATCTTCTTCAAAAATCAGGGGTGCAGGAATGGCATCCGGATGATATTTTCGTCTATGCACCCATTTATTATCAGAACGAGTTGGTCTATCCGGTTGTTGATTCCAATATCCAAATAGTATCAGAAAGTGGAAATGTTATTTATGAAACTTCCCTGCCATCCAATCCTGTGATGGCTCCCATTCAATCTTTCCAGAGTTGGAATGGGCACTGGATATTGGAAAAAGAAGGGGAAGTGGTTATGGATGGGAAATCCTTGAATGAAGAACTCGGCTTTGATGAAATCTTTGAGTGGCGCATTATTCAGGGAGAACCTTTTTTCTTTGTATTTGCTGATGAAAGCAGCACCTACTCCATGGTTTATGCAGGGAAACTGCTTGACCAGAAGTATGATGACATTGCACATTATCAATGCTGCGAACCTGCTATGTTCAATCCGGACGGCACCAGTTACATGACCTGGTTTTATGCCGTACGCGATGGTAAGTGGTATTACGTGGAAGCAGGGATTTATCCAGAATTGGAGAAATGAACATTCCATATATCCCTCCGGGTAAATTTCTGCTAAAATTGGTGAAATTTTCCGAAGGGTTTCAATGGCGACAGCAGAGATCATTACAATCGGTACAGAATTGCTCTTGGGTGAAATTCCTGATACCAATTCCCAGTATCTAGCCAAGGCGCTGAATGATGAGGGTTTTGATGTCTTCCGCGTGACTACAGTTGGGGATAATGTCACGCGCATTTCCCAAGTTATTCGCGAAGCTTTACGGCGTAGTGATCTCATCATCACCACCGGTGGTTTGGGGCCTACAATTGATGATCCCACCCGCGATGCTGTTGCTCTGGCTTTTGATGTAAGCACAGTTTATCATGAAGAGTTATGGGAACAGATTGAAGCCCGTTTTCGAAGTTTCAACCGTCTTCCCACTGAGAATAATCAGCGGCAGGCTTACATACCAGCCAATGCCACTGCCATCGAAAATAAGGTTGGGACCGCACCGGCTTTCTATATTGTTCATCAGGATATATTTTTATGCTCCCTGCCGGGAGTGCCTTCTGAGATGCAGTTTCTTTTTGTGAATCACATCAAACCTCTCATCAGAAAATATCTCCCAACCAATTCCGTTTTGCTCACTACCATCATCCACACCATCGGTATTGGAGAATCGCATATCGATCAATTGATCGGCAATTTTGAACGGCTTCAAAATCCTACTGTCGGATTAGCTGCTCATATGGGCAGCGTGGATATCCGTATCTCTGCCAAAGCATGCGATAAACAGACCGCGCAAGAAATGATCCAACCCGTATTGAAAAACATTCAGGCATTATTGGGCAAATACATTTATGGTTACGATCAGCAGAACTTATTTGCCGTACTTCGTGATTTATTGGTCAGTCAAGACAGTAATATTGTTTTTAAGATCTCTCCTAAGCTGAACAAACTTGATAATATTTTGACTCAATTACAAACTGAGGTGGCAGAAAACCTTGTGAAAAATCAGTACAATAATACCAATAGAAAATACATTAAGATGGATATAACCTTTCATGATATAGATGAAAAAACAAGATTGACTGTTTCTCTTGATGGTGGTCCAAAAAATAACGTTGAAGATTTTACATTTTCAAATGACATTAGCGTATTTGACGAGTGGGTCTTCAATCAGACTATGGGATCACTTTATAAACTCTTGAAATAATTAAGGATAAAAAATGGAAAAAACAATCGTTCTTGAAAATGCACTTGTCCTGGTCATGAATGAATCTCTGACCAAATATGAAAAAGGAGCCGTGGCGGTAACAGGTACCACTATCGCAGCCGTTGGAGACCAGACTGAGATAGAGAGCCAATTCCCCGATGCGGAATTCATTGATTGTGATGGTAAGGTATTAATGCCAGGTTTCATCAACACCCATGCTCATATCGCCATGAATCTGGTGCGTGGCTTTTCTGATGACCTGCGGCTGGATGTCTGGTTGAATGGGTATATCATGCCGGTGGAAAGGGAATTTGTCACCCCTGAATTCGTGCGCTTGGGCACGCAATTGGGATGTGCCGAATTGATCCGCACCGGTGTCACCTGTTTCCTGGATATGTATTATTTTGAAGACGTGGTTGCAGAGGCTACTGCCAAAATGGGTCTGCGAGGCGTGCTTTCACAAACCGTAATGAAATATCCAACTCCGGATGCACATTCCTACGAAGAATCCATGGAATACTGCACCCGTTTTATCAAGAAGTGGAAAGGGCACGAACTCATCACCCCTTCTGTCGCGCCGCATGCTCCTTATACTACTGGTGAAGAGATCTTGAAGGCGACCAAGGACCTCGCTTTGGAATATGATGTGCCGCTGCATATTCATATTTCCGAGACGGCGCAGGAAGTGGAAGCCATGCGCAAAGAAAAAGGCATGCCAGTAGTTCCATTTGTGAAGAAACAGGGAGTATTCGAAGCAAAGACCATCGCCGCCCATTGCGTCCATATTGACGAAGGCGAAATGCGCACACTCGAACACGCCAATGTTGGTGTTGCTCATAATCCTTCCTCAAACCTCAAACTCGCATCCGGCATCGCACCTGTCACCCGCATGCTGGAACTTGGACTGAAAGTTGGCATCGGGACGGATGGCACAGCTTCCAACAATGATCTGGACTTTTTCGAGGAAATGCGCCTGGCGTCTTTCCTCGCGAAGGGATCAACCGGCGACCCTACCGTGGTCCCCGCGCAACAAACCCTCGCCATGGCTACCCGTATTGGTGCCGAAGCGATCCACATGGCAGATCAGATCGGAACCCTGGAAGTTGGCAAGAAAGCGGATCTCATCCTTATCGATGTCCACACTTTGCATAACAGCCCTACTTTCAAACATAGTGAATATGGTGTATATGCACAATTGATCTTTGCTGGGAAATCCACGGATGTAAGCGATGTGATGGTTAATGGAAAATGGTTGATGCGCGAGCACCAATTGCTGGAAGTAGATGAAAAAGATCTCATTGCACAAAGCCAGGTCTACGCAGAAAAGATGGACGCATTCATCATTTCTCGAGAAAAATCGGTTCTTTCAAAGCTTATTGCCATTGGAGGTGCCAGCCAAGAGGAAAGTTTCGAAGTTCAGGCAAAGGTAGCTATCAAAGATCGTCAAAAAGTTTTACAGAAACTGGAAAGCGATCAAATTTCTATCACTCGTAAACGCCATTATCATGAATATGATACTTATTTCAAATTTGCTTCCAACGACGAGGGCACCGTTCGTTTTCGCGAAGATCATTTCGTAGAAGACAATGGAAAAATTTCTCATGTGCGTTCCCGCTTGACGCTCATCGGACCGACCCGCGAGCACCATTATCCACAGGATGTCCTCTTGTCTCGCAGTCGTTATCTTGCTCCAGCTACTCAAAGCCTGCGATTCTATCGCGAATATTTCAAACCGGATTTAGAGGTTGAGATCGAAAAAGATCGCTTGCGTTTTCTGATCGAATTCGAAGGGGAGGAGTTCTTTGTCAATCTTGACCAGATAAAAAAACCCGACATGGGTTATTTCCTGGAGATCAAAGCCAGAACCTGGAGCATGAACGATGCCGGGGAGAAATCTGAAAAGATCGGTAAATTGATCCGCTTTCTTGGTATTGAGGAAGAAGAGAAGATCTGTAAAGATTATTTGGAAATGGTTGAGGATTATTTGAAATAATCATGCTCCTTTCCAACATGGAGAAAGTCAATATTCTTTTCGTTGCCTCTGAAGCTGCTCCACTGATTAAGATAGGTGGATTAGGTGATTACGTTGGTTCATTGCCAAAAGCACTGACCAGCGAAGCTCGTCAATGGGAAGTGGGAGTCAAAATGGATATTCGCATCGCACTTCCCTTTTCACAAGAGATCAATCCGCTTTTTATTGATCGGGACAAAAGATTTTCCTTTACAAGCACACAAGGGAAAAAATCAAACCGTTTCAATGTTTATACCGCAGTTGTCGATGCAATCCCACATTATATCCTCGAAAATACCACCCTTCCTCATCTGCAACAAAACGTTTATGCAGCAGATCCATCAGAAGATGGTGAAAAATTTATCTCTTTTTCCTTGGCATGCAATGATTTGATGAATATATTGAACTGGAAAGCGGATATTGTCCAATGCAATGATTGGCAAACAGGTGTTCTATGTGCCTGGCTGAAAGCACACAATACTAAAATAACCAGAACCGTAAAAAGTATTTTTGTCATCCATAACCTGCCGTTCATGGGAGCGGGTACAGCTTCCATAATGGAAGAATATGGCATCAGACCGGTTTTCCATCCTGCTCTTCCCCAATGGGGCAATGATCTTCCGTTGCTTTCAGGGATCATGAATGCAGATAAAGTAATCACGGTTTCCCCCACTTATGCAAAAGAGATCCTGACACCGGATTTTGGAAATGATTTACAGGATTTTCTCCGAACACAGCAGGATAAATTAACCGGCATTCTTAACGGAATTGACCAATCCATCTGGGATCCGGAAACAGATCCGTATATTACCAGGAATTTTTCTTGTTCAAGTCTGAAAGCCAGAGCCATGAACAAGGAACATATACAATTATCTCTCTCACTTGAAACAAATCCTCAAACTCCGCTATTGGTCATGGTAAGCCGTCTGGATGTTCAAAAAGGTGTGAATCTGCTGGTAGATACCCTACGCGCTCTTCCTAAGATGGATTGGCAGGCTGTTATCCTTGGGACAGGCAATGCTGCCCAAGAACAATTAACCCGCCAATTGGAACAGGATTTTCCCCGACAGGTACGTGTCATCAATCGCTTTGAAGCAGCTTTCTCTCATCAGTTATATGCCGGGGGAGATATGTTTTTAATGCCGTCTCTTTACGAACCATGTGGCACATCGCAAATGATTGCCATGCGCTACGGATGCATCCCTATTGCTCATGCGGTAGGAGGTCTGGTTGATTCCATTCAGGATGAGGAAGAACAGCGCACCGGGTTCCTTTTTTCCGACGCTACCGTAAAAGGTTTTTTAGATAAATTAATTATGGCATTAAGGAGATATCAAAAATCCAAGGAATGGGTTATCATACAAAAAAGAGCCATGCAGCAGGATTTTTCATGGAAAAAATCCGCCAGGAAATATCTGGAAGTCTATGAATCAATTTTAAGGGAGTAAAAATGCATACTCGTGCGGTTATTCTGGCTGGGGGAGAAGGTACCCGGCTGGGTGTACTGACCGCAAAACGTACTAAGCCAGCAGTCCCATTTGCAGGGAAATATCGTATTATCGATTTCCCGCTTTCCAATTGTGTAAACTCCAAGATCTTCGATGTGATGCTCATTACACAATATCGTCCCCAGTCCCTCATCCACCATATTGGATCAGGAGGTCCCTGGGATCTCAATCGTGAGTTCTCTGGTGGCATCAAGATTTTTACCCCGTATAAAACCCAAGGTATCAACTGGTTCTCCGGCACTGCTGATGCAATTATGCAGAATCTGAGCTACATATTAAGCAGTAAACCAGACCATGTTCTGGTGCTTTCAGGCGATCATATCTATTCCATGCACTACGATGAGTTGATTCATTATCATGAACAAAAAAAAGCGGAGATCACCATCTGTATCCACAGTGTTCCTAAAAAACAAGCCAGCCGGTTCGGAGTGGTGGAAGTAGATAAAAAGATGCGGGTTACCAACTTCGTCGAAAAACCAGAAAATCCTTCATCCAACATGATTAATATGGGCATCTATCTGTTCAACACAGAAATTCTTAAGCAGCTCCTAATCGAAGATGCTAGAGAGATCACATCCCAGCATGACTTCGGCAAAAACATCTTGCCCGCCCTTGTGAAATCCAATATCTCCATGGTTGCCTATCCTTTCCGTGATTATTGGGTGGATGTTGGCACGGTACAATCTTATTGGAATGCCCACATGGATCTGCTCACAGAGCCACCTAGATATAATATCCGTGATCGCAATTGGATAATCCACACCCGCTCAGAAGAACGCGCGCCGACATACATTCACCCTGATGCCAGTATCCAGAGTTCATTGATCTGCGACGGTTGTATAATAGAACCCAATGTAATCATTCAAAACAGTGTCCTTTCGCCGGGGGTGATCATCCACCGGGGAACACAGATCATGAACTCGATTATTTTGACAGATACGATTGTCGGGAAACAAAGCGTGATACAAAAAAGCGTCATTGATAAACATACCAGCATAGGCAGCAGATCACATATTGGGCTTTCTGATGGAAAGAGAACACGTATTTCGATGATTGGGAAAAACGTATTACTGCCTGATAATATGGTACTTGAAAATGGCGGTATGGTAGGTTGTGATGTAAAACCAGTCGACCTTGCCGAAAAAAGAATTCATTTTGGAGAGTTTGTATTGCCAAAAGGGAGAGATTATGACTTTTAAACGTTCTTCTGGAGTATTACTGCATGTCAGCAGCCTGCCTGGGACAGATGGTATTGGTGACCTGGGATCCGTTGCCTATCAATTTGTGGATTTCCTATCTGTTACCCAAACGAAATTATGGCAGGTTTTACCATTGAATCCAACAGGCTATGGCAATTCTCCATACCAGGGTCTTTCAGCATCGGCGGGTAACCCTTTATTCATTTCTCTGGAAGAATTTGTCCCACTTGGGCTTCTCTCGAAGAAAGATTTCTCAAAACGACCATATTTTCCAAAAAACACGGTTGATTTTGGTAAAGTAATTCCCTGGAAAATGGAGAAATTGCACCAGGTATTTCTGAATTTTCAACAGGGCAAGACATTGCAACAAGAAAAAGATTTTCAAAAATTCTGTGGAAAGAACAAAGACTGGCTGGATGATTTTGCCCTGTTCATGACTATTAAAAAACAGCAAGGATTACGCGCATGGGATACCTGGCCGGATACATTGCGGTTTCGAGATCCCGTAGTATTGAAAAAGTTCACCAGGTTGAATAAAGATTCGATCACCGAAGAAAAATTCTATCAGTATCTTTTCTTTGAACAGTGGCTGCGCCTGAAGAAATATGCCAATCAGAAGGGCGTGCAGATTGTTGGCGATATCCCGATCTTTGTAGGCTATGATTGTGCCGATACCTGGACCAATCCCGATCTTTTCTATTTCGATGATCAGTTCAAACCGATTATCGTAGCCGGAGTTCCGCCAGATTTCTTCTCCAAGACCGGTCAATTGTGGGGAAATCCCTTATATGATTGGGAAAAACACAAAAAGAGCGGGTACCAGTGGTGGATCCGACGCATCCAAAACACACTAGATTTAGTGGATATCATCCGCCTAGATCATTTTCGTGGTTTCGCTGGTTTCTATGCCATCCCAGCCGGGAACAAAACCGCCGAAATCGGTAAATGGATGGACGGACCGCGCAGTGATCTGTTCGATGCACTTTATACTAACTTTGGAGATCTGCCCCTTATTGCCGAAGATCTCGGTGTCATGACACCAGATGTCATTGAATTACGCGAACGCTATAGTTTACCCGGGATGAAGATCGTCCAGTTTGGGTTTAATCCCAACCCCGAAGTCGATTTCCAACCACATCACATCCAGGAAAACGCAGTCGCTTACACTGGCACTCACGACAACTCAACTGCCCAAGGATGGTTCAAGTCTATTCCAAAAGAAGCACAGGATTACTTCCTTGCATATGCTGGTCAAACCAGAGAAACTGTTGCACATGCCATGATCCGCTTGCTATGGTTGTCATCTGCAATCATCGCTGTCGCCCCCATGCAGGATCTGCTTAATTTGGGAGATGAAGCGCGGATGAATTTGCCAGGGTCGCTTGGCAATAATTGGGAATGGAAAATGGATGCGAAATGGGAATCAAATAAATTAAGGCACTGGTTTGCCGAGATCAACCACCTTTATTCCAGGGACTGAATTTCTGGCTTTCCCCTTCGGAGAGCCAGAAAAATTCCACATAATACGAAAAGCCCACCGATCAGATCATAGAATGTAGGGTTTTCATGCAAGAAAAACCATGCCAGGATGATCGAACCTACCGGTTCACCCAGCAAAGCGATAGAAGCATATACAGCTTGCATCTGGCGCACGGCATTGTTGAAAAGAGTGTGCCCGATGACCTGTGGTATGAGTGCCAGCAAGAAGATCCATATAAAACCACTATGATAGCCTGAAGTGATTTGGGCGATATCTCGAATGGCAAAGAGCAGGGCAATCACGCCAGCCACTCCATATACCAGGAAGACATAGCTTTTCAATGGCAGCTTGTCACGCACTCCGCGTCCCACCATGGTATAAGCAGCTGCCAACCATGCTCCGCATAATGCCAGAAAGTTCCCCAGCAGATTCTGTTTGGTCATTATTATTTGCAAATTGCCATAGGACGGACCTATGATCAAGATAAAAATCCCTCCCATAGCGATGGTTAGCCCGAAGATGATCTTAGATGTGATGTGTTCTTTCAATACCAGGGGTGAAAACAACGCCACCCAGATTGGGGTCGTGGTGACAAGGATTACAGAACTCGCAATACTGGTGAGCTCCAGTGATTTGATCCACACCAGAAAATGAAAACCAAGGAATAATCCCGCCAGCATAATCTGAATGCGATCCTTTCCTGAGAGCTTGGAATACTGCCCAGCGGCATCTTTCAAGCAAAACGGTATCAGGATGACAGTAGCCAATCCAAGCCTGCCAGCAGCAATCATGGTAGATGGGATATTCTGCTGGGCATTGCGAATAAAAATTGAGGCAGTAGATACTGCCAGAATTCCTATAAAAAGCATCAAGCTTGGCTTATTAAGAGTTCTCATATATTCACGCAACTTGTTCTACACTATAGTATTGATATCTAAAATTACACATTCATTAAATGAAATGGAGGAAAGATGTCATTTATTTTACCTGAACTTCCCTATGCATATGATGCTCTTGAACCTTATATGGATGCATTGACCACCGAGATCCACCATGATAAACATCATGCCGGATACACCAAGAACCTGAATGCCGCACTGGAAAAATACCCGGAATTCTTTGATAAATCCATTGAAGAAATCCTGGCAGATCTCAACTCCGTGCCCGAAGAAATTCGAACAGCCGTACGCAATAGCGGTGGTGGTTACTATCATCACAATTTGTGGTGGGTCGAACTGGGACCGAATGCAGGCGGCGAACCAAACGGCAAACTGGCAGATGCTATCAAAAAGGAATTCGGTGATTTCGAATCCTTCAAGCAAAAGGTTAATAGTGCTGCCCTGACACGTTTTGGCAGTGGTTGGGCATGGCTCAGCAAGCGCAGTGATGGTACCCTCATCATTCACTCCACCCCCAACCAGGATTCCCCTCTCTCTCAGGGGTTGATCCCGCTTCTAGGAATTGACGTATGGGAACATGCTTACTACCTGAAATACCAAAACCGCCGCAACGAATTCGTGGACGCCTTTTGGAATGTAGTGAAATGGGATGAAGTTGAGAGACGGTTTGAAGAATCGACTCTTCCCTAATTCTCGAGCAAAGGAGTGGCTTTATTGCCACTCCTTCTTTTTTTTCGTCAATTCTGCATAGCGGGCTGCGCCAATAATGCCTGCCAAGTTTAGAAGTTCCGCCGGTAACAGTTTTGCTTTAACGTTAAGATAAGGGAAAAATCTTTCGTGGTTTTTACTGGCACCTCCACCGATGACGATGACATCCGGACTGAATAAAAACTCCACCCTATCCAAATATTCCTGCAACAATACTGCCCATTCCTTCCAGCGCAGATCTTTCTTCTGCCTGACCGCATCCGAAGCTCTTTTCTCTGCATATTTGCCCCTAATCTTCAAGTGCCCCAATTCAGTATTAGGGAGCAATTCGCCACGCACAAAAATCGCAGACCCGATCCCCGTTCCTAAGGTCAGAATGATCACAATATCTTTTTTATAGGAACGCCCCGCACCGAATTCCATTTCAGCAATCCCCGCTGCATCGGCGTCATTGACACAATAGGTATTCAACCCGGTTTTTTTATGAACTTGCTCAGTAATATTGAACCCCACCCATTTTTTATTGATATTGGCAGCCGTGAGAGCGATACCATTCTTGACAACTGCCGGAAAACCGATCCCAATCATGCCATCCCATTGCAGGTCTTTTACAAAGGTATTGATGATTTCCAGAACTCTGATAGGTTTATCCTTTTCTTCCGTTGGATAGCGTTTTCGTTCTGTGATTAAGATACCTTTCCTTGTATCGACCAGGGCACCTTTGATACCGGAGCCGCCCACATCAATTCCCAGGACCTTTGCCATATTTCCTCCTTATTAAGGGCATGCGTTCAACTGATGTTCTGCATAGCTCTGTGCAAAAACATGATACCCACTCCCATCACAGGCAGAACGAAAATAAAAATAGTCACTCTGCTGTGGAAACGCTACAGCGATCAGACTATTGATGCTCACCGAACAGATGGGAGTGGGGGTCAGACCACCATAGATATATGTATTATACGGTGAAGAAACCGCCAGATCATCAGCAGCCAGAGGGGATTTCCACCACGATTGGTTCGCTCCATCCCATCCCAGTGCGTATTGAACAGTAGGATCACTTTGCAGTGGCATACCGATCCGCAGACGGTTGAGAAAAACGGAAACAATAACCGATTTTTCTTCTGCCTGAATCGCTTCTTTTTCGACGATGGACGCCAGGGTGATTGCTTGATACACATCCAGCCCTTGTTGGGAGAAAGCACCGGTTACTTCAGGTGTAAACTGTGCAGCAGTCTGATCAATGAGAGTTTGCAAGAATTCCACAGCACTGGCTGAACGAAGGATCACATAATCACCCGCCATAATCAACCCCTCCAGATTTTCCGCACTTTGAAAAACTGGAGGTAATATCAAGCCTTCACCGCTTTCAAAGAGAGCAAGCAGTTCATCTGCTGAAAAATCCAGCCCCGAGGTTGGGATCAAAGCAGCAATTTCCGTATAGCGCATGCCGGGTAGGATGACGAAGTCCACATCCTCCGGGGTGGGATCAATCATCATAGCTGCAATTTCCACAGCAGATTGTGTCTTCGAAAATGAATAGCTCCCACTCTGTAAAATGGAATCATAACCTTTATAGATCAAATATCTCAGAAAGATTTCCTTGTCAGGAATCAAGCCGACTTCAGCCAGGCGGGTGCTGATCACACTGGCACTATCCCCTGCATTGATTTTAATTTTCAGTGTTTCATGCGGCTGTTCATCCGTCCCCTCAAGAAGATCTGCTTGGTGGGTATACAATAGCCAGGCATAACGGCTCACTGTTCCTATCCCTAACCCACTTGCAGGAGCGCCATACAGTTCCATCACGCGGGTTGGTATTGTAATTAAAAATATATATGCACTGCTTAACAGGATAACAGCGATGAAGATAACCGGTATGAAAATGGTGATCAAGCGCTTGCCGGTCATACTTGTTCTATTCCTTTCTGTGTGATCTGCTCATCAATATAGGATTGCAGTAAGATACAAGCTGCCACATCATCCAGATGACCCTGGCGCTTTTTCTTTTTTACTCCCATTTGGATGCGCGAACGTTGGGCTCCTCTAGTTGTACCATGTTCATCCCAGTAAATTATCGGTATATCCGAAATCATATGTATTGCATCACCCAATCGTAACCCTCTCCTTCCGGAGAAACTGGCATTCTCATTTCTATCATAGCTAATGCCAATAATGATCTGCCCAACTTCCTTTTCCTCGCACAGCTTAACGATCTGCTGTGCGCTGGTTGTGTAAGAAATAAACTGGATGACCAACAGGGGACGTGAAATCGTCCCACTGGGATCAGAAATAGAAATACCGATCCGTTTTTCTCCCGGATCGATCCCCAGCAACCTGGCATTGATCTTAGGTTCATCCATAGCACTCACTGGCATTATACAATACATACATTTCTAAAAGAATTGAAAATAGATTGTTATTCATCTCTGCGAACTTCTTATATTGTTCTAAAATTGGTTAACCAATTGTGGATTTACTATAATAAACACAATAAGAGAAGGAATGAGAACATGAAAAAAATACTGGTCGTCGGGATTTTTCTAAGCTCCCTGTTGCTTTTACAAGCCTGTAATTTCCCTTTATTTAAAGGTTCATCTTTTGATGATGAGGTCGCTACTCAGGCTGCCCTTGCTTTCACACAAACAGCCCAGCAAAACCTCATTCTGCTACCCACTAACACGCTTTCATCTTCCACTCCGCAGGTTACTCTCACTCACACCAGTACCAATGATAATCCTAAAGCACAGCTAGGCAGTGCAATTTGGCAAGATGCCCTCACCTCCGGCAACAGCTTTGGGATTGGCAATGACATAACCCAGGTTGAAGGGACCAATGCCTCGGTCTGGATCGAAGACGGCAGTTTCAATATGTACCGTTCCAGCGCTTCGGGAGGATACATCTGGTATTGCGCTTATCCTAATATTGCTGATTTCTATCTGGAGGGAAAATTCGAAACCCAGAATTGCAATGGTGCTGATCTATATGGATTGACTTTTCGCAAACCCGATTTTGGAGATAAAACAGGTTATTACTTTTTGGTTACTTGCGATGGAAAATTCAATTTGATGCGCTGGACCAATAATGATTCTACCCTCCTGGGAGACTGGACAACCAATGATAATCTCACACAAGGACCTGCTGCAGTCAATACGCTGGGTGTGTGGGCAGAGGGTTCCACCATCAAGCTGTATATCAATGATAGGCTTGCCGCTGAATTTACCGATGATTCCAACTTGAAATCGGGTTATTTTGGATTGGTCAGCAATCCATTGCAAACTGCTGGCATGACCATTAAATTGGATGAGATCGCCTACTACAATTTACCTTGAATAAGAAGGGATAGATCGCATGATTGAAAAGAAAAAGCCGGATGTCATTACACCGCAGGAACTGTATCAGTCACGTCGTAAATTCTTGAAGACAAGTCTCACATATTCTTCGGCTGCCGCCTTGCTGGCAGCTTGTCAGCCTATTGCTCCAACCCCCACTCCCCAGACAGGTACGTCATCTGCTTTAAGCGACGAGTTAGGAGATCTCACTACCTCCGAAGAAGATATCGCCGGATTTACCAACTACTACGAATTTTCCTCCAGCAAGAAACAACCTACCGAACTGGCAGCAGATTTTGTCACTCAACCATGGACTGTTCAGATCGGCGGACTGGTAAAGAAACCACAAGAAATTCTGGTCACTGATCTAAAACAGCAATTCAACATGATTGACCGCATCTACCGCATGCGCTGTGTGGAAGCCTGGTCGATGGTGATCCCGTGGAGCGGCATCCTACTCAAAGATCTGCTGGATGCCGTGCAACCCACCAGCGCTGCCAAATACATCCGTTTTGAGGGAACTTTCGATCCCGATCAGATGCCTGGACAGAATCACTCATCCTATCCCTGGCCTTATGTGGAAGGACTTCGTCTGGATGAAGCCACGCACGATTTGACGCTCCTGGCAACCGGCATCTATGGCAAAGACCTGACCTCTCAAAATGGCGCGCCTATCCGTCTGGTGGTACCCTGGAAATATGGCTTCAAATCTATTAAAGCCATCAAAAAGATCGACTTGGTCGAGGAGATGCCCACCTCATTCTGGATGGCACTCTCTTCCCAGGAATACGGTTTTTATGCCAATGTGAACCCCAACGTTCCCCATCCACGCTGGTCACAAGCTTCTGAGCAGCGCATTGGTGAATCGGGACGCCGGGATACTCTGCTTTTCAACGGCTATGATGAAGTGGCAGATCTCTATACTGGTATGGATCTCAGTGTGAATTTCTAATGGAAAAGCGGTTCAGTAAAGTCCAAAACATCACGTTATTGATCTCGGTCATTCCGACAGGGGTGTTTCTGTTCAACTACACGCAGAACGCCTATGATCCCTATCCCACTTTATTCCTGACTCAATTCTCTGCCAAGACCGCCTTACTTTTCCTGTTGGTTTCTCTAACCTGCACCCCACTGCGAAATATCCTGGGGATGAGTGCTTGGCTCAAAGTTAGGAAAACCAGTGGTTTGGCTGCTTTTTATTATGCCCTGTTGCACACATTCACCTTCATCGTGTTGGATTATCAATTAAACCCGAACTGGCTCATCCCCGAATTCAGGGATAAACCTTATTTGCTGTTGGGTTTGGCAGCGCTGGTTCTTTTGATCCCGCTGGCACTCACCTCTGGAGAACGGATTCAGGCACGCCTAGGAAAAATATGGAAACGCATCCATCGCCTGGTATATCTCATAGGTCTGTTAATCCTGGCACACCAGTACTTCGCCATCAAAGGAGACAAGAGTAGTGCTGTTCTTTACATCATTGTTTATGGAATATTGATGATGTTGCGGCTGCCGTTCATCAGGGATACCCTCAAGATCAAGCCCTGTACGATCTGCCAGACCATTAACCAATGGCTGATTTCCTGATAGGATAAAGGGTGATGGACACTATTTCCTTCAACACTGCCCAACAACAACTGCTTGATTTACCCATCCCAATTCACATTGCACTGGATGGACCTTTTAAAAGCGGTAAAACTACCGTTGCGGTTGCCCGTATGATGCAGATCAGCGCTCATTGCAACCCATTCCAACGCTTGCTGGTGCTGGTACCCCAATTATCGCTGGCAGAGAAATATCGCCAAGCGGTGCGGGATGCACAATTCCCGGCAGGCAATCCTCCCACCATTACCACACTGGCTGGCTTATCGCGCCAGTTCATCCAGCTTTACTGGCCATTTATCCAGGGAAGTGCCGGTTTCAGCTCCATCGGTTCCCGCCCTACTTTTCTCAATATGGAAACCGCTCAGTATTTCATGGAACAGGTCTGCCAGCCTTTCCTTGATAAAAAATATTTCCTTGAGATCCGCATCGATCGTGCCCGTCTTTTCAGCCAGATTCTGGATACCATGAATAAGGCTGCACTGGTAGGTTATGCACTGGAAGAGACCGCTCTGCGCTTGAAAGCTGCCTGGACGGGTGAAAACATCCGCGAGAAGCATTACGAACAATCCCAGGAATGCGCCCTGGCTTTTCGAGCTTTCTGTTTGCAAAACAATGTGCTGGATTATTCCCTGCAGGTTGAGCTGTTCCGGCATTTTATCCTGCAGGATGTTTCGCTCCAAAAAGAATTTTTCGTGCCCTATGCTTTTTTGATCGCAGATAATCTGGAAGAAGACGTACCGATTCTGCATGACTTGATCCTTAGTTTGAACGAACATATTCCATCCATGCTATTCATCAACGATCAGCATGCCGGCTATCGCTCTTTTCTGGGAGCAGACGCCACCAGCGCCGCACGGCTGGCAACCATCTGCCAACAGCATTTCACTTTCAGCGAACAATTCAATATGGCAGAGGATGTAAAAGCATTCAATATGTCTTTAATTCGCTGCATTCAAAGAAAAGAAACCCACCAGTTCCCAACCGCTGCCCAAGCCGCTTACACACTGCAGAATCTGCCCTTCTATCCCGATATGGTAGATGCGGTCTGCCAGACCATTCTTCAGCTTGTCAAAGATCAGCACGAATCACCTGGTCAAATAGCGGTTTTATCCCCTTATCTACCGGACTCCTTGAAATTCGCGTTGACGCAAAAATTGAGCGCTATGGGTATACCCTTTATCTCCACCCGTCCTTCGCGCACTCTGGCAGACGAATCCATTACCCGTACCATGTTGGTTTTTGCCAAAGCAGCTCACCCGAACTGGAATCTGTCCATTCAAGTTGAGGAACTGCGTCTCGCCATCATGACCATTTTCCCAAAATGTGATATCCTGCGCGCTGCGCTGCTGGCAGAAAATTCACTAACAGATGGAAATCGATTACTTCCCTTCACGGATATCCCGGCATTCACGCGCGAACGCATCTCCCATCAGATCGGTAATCAATATAATGAATTGATCCAATGGATCGAAGACTATCGACATAAACAAGAACCCTTGCCGTTGGATATATTTCTTTCGCAGCTATTCGGCGAAAAACTTGCGCAACCCGGTTTCGGATTGCACGAGGATGTAGACAAAGCTGCTGTGTTGAACAACCTGATCCGCTCCATGCATGATTTTCGCACCACTTTCACTGCACTGGCTGAAACACAGCAGGTGGATGTCAATCAAATGTATATGCAGACCCTGCAAAACGGGCTGCTGCCTTCCCGCCACCCGCTGTGGAATGACGAGATGGATGCGGTGTTAATCTCCCCCGCCTTCACTTTCTTGATGAAAAATAGGAGTGTGAAATACCAATTCTGGCTGGATATCGGATCCATGGGGTGGTGGGAACGTCTTGACCAACCCCTCACTCATCCCCATGTGCTCAACCGCAACTGGCAAATGGAAAAACGTTGGACAGACACAGAGGAATATCAAGCCAATCAGGCTGCACTGGCAAGATTGGTAAAGGGTTTGTTGGAGCGTTGTGAAAACCATATTTACCTATATGCGGTTGGATTAAATCAAGCCGGTATCAACCAGAGCAGCCCCTTACTGAGCGCCATGCAGCTCTTCTTAAAGCGCATGCGAGGAGCAAATAACCATGCCTGAATTCATTCCTCGCCCTGCCCAGGCAGCCATTCTGCGTTATAGCCATGGCAAGATGGGCATTGCTGCTGTCCCCGGCAGCGGAAAAACGCATACCCTTTCCTACCTTGCAGCTGACCTGATCGCCTCCGACCGCATTAAAGAAGACCAGGAAGTGCTAATCGTGACGCTGGTGAATTCGGCTGTGCAGAATTTTTCCAAGCGCATCGCACTTTTTATGCGCCAGACAGGTCTGCTGGAAAATATCGGGTATCGCGTGCGCACCCTGCATGGATTGGCGCACGATATCGTGCGCGAAAGACCTGATCTGGCCGGGTTATCCAATAATTTCCAAATTCTGGATGAACGAGCCAGTAATGACCTGCTGGACCAGATTGTCGGCACCTGGCAGCGCAATAACCTCGATTTTCTAATCCGGTACACCACTCCTGAGTCCCGCGATAACATACAATATTTAAGCAATAAATGGAAACAGATATTGCTTTCCATGGCATCCGCTTTTATTCAGCAAGCCAAGGATTTGGAGTTGAGCCCACAGCACATCCAATCTGAAATGGTGCATACTGGCATCGATCAGGAACTACTACGCTTTGGGATAGAAGTCTATCAAGATTACCAAAATGCTTTGAGTTATCAAGCTGCCATCGATTTTCAAGACCTCATCCGGCTAGCTTACTCCATTTTGAAATTAGATGCAGATTACCTGCAGCGTCTGCAGCAACGTTGGCCATATATCCTCGAGGATGAAGCCCAGGATTCATCTGCCCTGCAGGAGAAGATCCTGCGCCTGTTATGTGGGAAGAAAGGCAATTGGGTGCGGGTCGGTGATCCGAATCAGGCTATTTATGAAACCTTCACCACCGCTGACCCGAAATACCTATTGCACTTTCTGCACGAAAAAGGAGTGCAATCTTATGACTTGCCCAACTCCGGCAGGTCAACATACAGCATTATCCATCTGGCAAACCACCTCATCGAATGGAATCAAAAAGAACCTGCTCCAGAGTTATTAAAGGCACTTGTTCCACCTTTCATCCAACCTACCGGGCAGGATGATCCACAACCCAATCCCCCGGATATACCGGAACATATCTACCTGTATGATAAAGCCCTCTCTCCCGAAAAAGAAGAGGATATGGTCGTACAGTCGGTAGTGCGCTGGCTAGCAGAAAATCCACGACAGACTGTGGCAATCCTGGTCACCCGCAACGACAAAGGCGCCAGTCTCGTGCAGAAGTTGAAAAACAAGAAAGTAAAAACAGTGGAGCTTCTACAGACCAGTTTTGCTACGCGCAGAATAGCAAAAATATTATCTGATCTGATGTATTTTTTTGCAGAACCACAAAGCGCTAAAAAACTGACTGCCGCTTTCCAGAGCCTGTATGAGGAGCGTTTTGAGGATGCGGAAGAGAAAAAACTCTTCCGGGCTTTTTGCTCCAGACTGAAAAAGGAAACGCTGGTAGAAAATCTGCTTTTCCATCCCCCTGAGAAGAATGAACAATCATTACTGGAGCCGCTTCATTCCACTTTCCGAGAAATTTTTCAACAGTTTGCCACCTTCGTGCACAATAATCAAAATGCCACCCTCTTGCCCATTCATGAATTCATCCTGACCCTCTCGGTGCAATTATTCACTGAAGCTCATGAACTGGCACTTACTTATAAATTAGCGGAAATGATGGAAAGGGCTGCGGTCGCCAACCCTGTTTTAACGTTGAAGGATGTAGCAGTCGAACTGGATCGTATCTACAGCAACCGCATCCGCATCAACGGCTTTTCGGATGAAGAATTGGAATTTGACCCAGACCAGCATCGCGGAGAAGTGGTGGTTTCCACCATCCATAAAGCCAAGGGATTGGAGTGGGACCGTGTCTATCTAGTCTCGGTGAACAATTACGATTTCCCTACCAACCAACCTTACGACCAGTATATTTCAGAACGTTATTTCATTCGCGACCGTCTCAACCTGGAAGCGGAAATGCTAGCCTCTTTGAAGAACCTGTCAAAAGGAACGCCTTATCAAGAAGGAGATCCCACCTTACAGGCACGCATCAGCTACAGCGCTGAAAGACTACGGTTATTGTATGTGGGCATCACACGTGCCCGCCGTGAATTGGTGATGACATGGAATGAAGGAAAATTCAATAATTGTGTGATGGCAATCCCCTTTGTGGAATTGACCGCCTTTTGGGAGCAATATCATGCCGCACCTGACTGATTTTCGCTTCAGTGCACAATCACTGCAAGATTATGTGGAATGTCCGCGACGCTTTCTGCTGCGCTACATCCAGAAGCTGGATTGGCCCGCCGAACAGAGCAACCCTTATCTGGCTTTCGAGCAATATCGCTATAAAGGAGAATTGTTTCATATTTGTGTTGATCAGTATTTCCACAACATTGATCCTGTTTTGATTGAACAACAGATCCACAATGATGATCTGCGCACCTGGTGGCAACATTTCCTGGAATTCATTCAGGAACAGAATTTTCTTCACACCGTTTCAGAGATCCTTTTTCAAGCCAGTCTGGGAGACCATCTTCTGATAGCCAAATTTGATCTGCTGGCAGTTACTGCCGATCACAACGTAATCATTTTCGATTGGAAAACCATTGCTGGGGATCGCAAGCCTACCCATCACATCCTGGTTGAAAAGATGCAAACTCTTATTTATCCATATATCCTATGCCGGGCTGGGTTATCTGTGAATGGAGAGCAACTTGCCCATCCAACGAATGTGACATTGCAATATTGGTTCCCGCAATATCCGCATGAACCCGAACCTTTCAAATATTCATCTGTACAAATGCAACAAGATCAAACACAATTACGCGGATTGATGGAGGAAATAGAGATCAAGACAATGGGTGATTTCCTTATGACCGAAGACGAAAAGCGCTGCCGTTTTTGTGTTTACCGTTCCTACTGCGGACGGGGTGATGTGGCAGGGAATGTATTGAATGAGGATCAGGAAACCGCACTGAATTTGGATCTGGACAATCTGGACCTGAATTTTGAGAATATCGAGGAAATTGTATACTGAACATGCGCTGGATAACCCCCGAACCCGTTATTGTCCCTGATAGCCTGCGTGCTTATTATGAGCATTCCCCTTATCTAGCAGAAGCACTGGTGAGGAAAGGAATCACTGATGCCGATCGAGCCATTCCCTTTCTGGATTATACCTGTTATCCTCCCACCAATCCATGCGAGTTGCCGGGGATAGAAGCAGCAACCCAGCGCCTCTTACAAGCACTGTCAAAAAAAGAAAGGATCGGCATTTGGGGCGATTTTGATGTGGATGGACAGACCTCCACTGCACTGCTGGTCAGTTTCTTTCGAACCATTCAACTCCCTGTGCAATACCATATCCCTATTCGGGAGGAAGAGTCCCATGGCATTCTCAAACAGCCCTTGGAACATTTTCTCAAGCAGGGAGTGGATGTGTTGGTTACCTGCGATACGGGCATCTCTGCTCATGAAGCGCTGGATTTTGCTACCCAACAGGGTGTAGATGTGATCATCACCGACCATCATACTCCACCCAAACAATTGCCCTCCGTACTGGTTTCCATCAATCCTCATTTTGTTGATACTGAGCATGCTTTTCACAACTTGAGTGGTGTGGGGACTGCTTTTATTTTGACCCGTGCCATCGCTGCTGAATTGGATATGCTGGATGAATGGCAGGAATCAGTTTTGGATCTGGTTGCACTGGGCACCATCGCGGATGTTGCTCCTCTGCTTCACGAAAACCGCTACATGGTGCAATATGGGCTTGATCTTCTACGTCGCCGCCCACGCCTAGCTATCCAAGAAATGTTGCGCACTGCCGATGTACCACTGGATTCTGTGGATGAGCAAACCGTCAGTTTCATTCTCGCCCCGCGCATGAATGCCCGCGGGCGTCTGGGAGATGCTAATCCTATGGTGGAATTTTTACTAACGGATGACCTAACACTTGCCCGGCGTACTGCTGCCGAATTGGAAGGACTGAACAACCAGCGCAAGATGCTGGTCAACCAGGTATATCAGGCAGCCATTTCCCAAATTGAAAAAGATCCCGTTTTTGAAGAGAAAAGCATTATCATCCTGACTAATCCAACCTGGCCGGCAGGCATCTTAGGCATCGTTGCCAATCATTTGTGCGATACCTATGACAAACCAGCTATTTTATTGACTAAAGATCGCCACGGTATGTTAAAAGGTTCCGCCCGCTCTATCTCAGGCATCGATATCACGCAGCAATTACAGGTACACAGCCACTTGCTGGTATCCTTCGGAGGACATGCCATGGCAGCCGGTATGGCGCTGCACCAGCAACAATTCGACTCGTTTGTGCAGCAACTAAACAGATCCATAGCATCCATCGTCGGGGTTGGTGAAATAGAAGCAACTTTGCCTATTGATGCTTATCTGCCGCTGGCTGGCGTGGATGAATCTTTTATGCAATCCATAGAAAAATTAGCACCTTATGGAGCTGGCAATCCTGCTCCCACCTTCCTGGCGGAACATCTGCACATCGCTGGTTCCTGCTATCTCGATCGTGATAAAGTGCACCGTTCTATTCAAGTTGCATCTGCCGAGGGGCAACGCTATGAAGTGAAATGGTGGCACGCCTTTGATACTCCCCTGCCCTCTGGTGAGATCGATCTAGCATATACGGTCAGGCGCAGCACTTTCCGAAGTGAAAGCAGTCTGGAATTGGGCTGGGTGGATGCACGCAAACGCCAACCTGAATCTATCACCATCGCAAAGAATAAACCAGATACTGTCATCCTAGATTGCCGTTATGTAACCAACAGTCTATCTGACCTGCTGCAATTCTGCCGCACCGAAAAGGCCCTCTGTTGGGGTGAACACATCACAATTGACCAGATCCAGGTGCACAATCGACTTCAGTTGCAAGAGTGCCCCGTGCTGGTATTCTTGCATATGCCCCCACATGCTATAATCTTGCGATCCATTCTGGCGACAGTCCAACCCCACACTATGGCATTATTCAACCTGCCACAAGATGCCATGGACCCACGTATTTTTCTGCAAACATTGATGGGTATGCTCAAATATGCGCTACGTGAAAAACAGGGCATCATCTCACTGGAACAATATGCTGCAATGCTAGGGGTACCGTCTTCCATGATCGAAATTGGTTTGAACCTGCTTCAGGTTGAAGGGCATATCCAGGTGGAAGCCAGGAGTAAAGAGAAACGCACTATTACCACCAGCAGCTCTCCTGCTGATATGAGTGCCCGGGCACACTGGCAAGCACAGCTGTTGCAATCTTTCAGTGAGATGGTTGCCTTCCAGCGTTTTTTATTGCGCCTGCCACCCGATAAGATCCTGCAAGATTATGGTACAACGCAAACGAATAATTAATACTAAACTTGTCCAAATTATTGGTATAATGCGCGCAAATGACTGACATTAGCAGAAGAGATTTTTTAAAAAACTTAGGAGCCGGGGCGGTGGGTCTGGCTTTGTGGGGCAGATCTAGCACACCAAATTTAATACTTGCCCCCGAACTCGGACGAGTGACCAGAGAATCTCTCAGTGTATACGCCGAACCGAATGACACCAGCGTTATCCTATTTCAGCACTACCGGGATGATATCTTGCACATTTATAAAGAGATCACATCCCCGGATGGTCCGGGGTACAACCCCGTCTGGTATCGGGTATGGGGCGGCTATGTACATAGTAGTTTTGTACAGAAAGTGAAATATCAACTCAACACCCTGATTGATAAATTCCCTTCACAGGGGCAGCTCATGGAGGTGACTGTTCCCTACTCCCAATCTTATCGCCACCGCGTGAATGAAGCGTGGGAGAAATTCTACCGTCTATATTACAGTTCTGTTCATTGGGTCTTCAGCGCTAAAGAAGGACCAGATGGTTTGCCATGGTACGAGATCAGAGATGGACTAGTAGATCTCTCTTACTATGTGCCAGTTGAGCACCTACGCCCGGTCAGCGCTGACGAACTCACCCCCATCCATGCGGATGTGACACCCAGTTTGAAGCGGATCGAGATCTCGGTCGATTTTCAGAAACTGATGGCATTTGAAGGGGACCAACTTGTCAGGGAGATTAAAGTTTCCACTGGGCTACCCTATCTTAGCAGTGCTCCCAATACTATTCCCACCGATACCCCACGTGGCAATTTCAAGATCCATGCCAAGCGTCCGAGTGTACACATGGGGGATGGCACTCTGCGTTCGGATGCCGAAGCTTACGAATTGCCCGGTGTTCCCTGGGTATCCTATTTTGAATCCTCCACTGGGGTCGCCATTCACGGCACTTTTTGGCATAATAACTTTGGCATGACCATGAGCCATGGCTGCATTAATACACTCTCCGAAGAAGCCAAGTGGATCTACCGTTGGACCACCATCCCGGATGATGGCAACAGTGAGAAGTACCGCACCCCTGTGCTGGTTTACTAGATTTTCCTTCAATATAAGTAATTGAAATCCTATATAGAAATCTCAGTCTAACAGAAAGCGTTGGAAGACCTGGTTCCCTACTAATTTTCCCCTGCGGGTCAGTCGGATGGCGCGCGGTACTTCTTCTATCACTTCCAGCAATCCCAGATGAACCAGTTCCGCGATCTGTTCTTCATATACATCGAATAAAGATTTCTCAAACTTTTCATAAAAAAGATCAGCACGCAATCCTTCTTCGACCAACCGCAGTCCCAGCATGGCGCTTTCCCCCATTTCATCTGCTGGTGTCAATGCATGACCTTCCTCCATCCAAGGAAAAGGAAAAACGAGTTTATCATGGTTATCGACCGCTGCGATAGCATTTAAGTATTCTGTTATAGATAGAGGATTCGCCCAGCGCCACCCATGCAGATGGCTGTGGGCTGCCACCCCTAACCCAAGGTAGGAAGAATTACGCCAGTACAGTAGATTATGTTGGCAGCGATGATCATATCCATCCTCCTGCTTTGCCCAATTGGAGATCTCGTATTGCTGGAACCCTTGTGTTCCCAGAAAATCCATCACCCATTCGTACATATCCGCTGCCAGGTCATCATCCATGGCAGGCAGGGTTCCTCGCTGAATGGCTGTTGCCAGAGGGGTATCTTCCTCTATTGTCAGCGCATATAATGAAAGATGGGTGGGCTGCAGTTCTAGTGCTTTCTTCACCGAATCTTGCCAGTCTGCCAGTGTTTGCCGTGGCAGTCCGAACATCAAATCCAGACTGATATTGCCTATTCCGATATTGTGTAGTACTTGAACAGCATTCACTACGTCCTGGAAACAATGCCGTCTGCCAAGCATCTTCAATTCCTGCTCTTGTGCACTTTGCATACCCAGACTTATCCTGTTGATGTCAGCTTGCTGCCAATCTCGTGCAGTTTGTTCCACGACATCTGCCGGATTAGCCTCCATCGAGATTTCTACCTCAGGAGAAATATTAAAATGATCCCTGCATGTCTTCAATATTTCGATCAGAGATTGAGACGGAAAATAGGATGGAGTTCCACCTCCCAGATAGATCGAATTTACCAATAATGACTCTGGTAGATATGCCCCACTGAGATTGAGTTCTTTCAGCAAGGTGTCACGGTAATTTGCAAAGTACTTTTCCATACCTGCACTTGTGTTAAAATCACAATAGGTACAGCGACTTTTACAGAACGGAAAATGAATATAAATTCCTGCCTTTTTCATCAGCAAAATCTATCATATCATTGATGTTATAATATTGCGGCTTTGACAACCAAAAAGAGTGAAGCAAAATGAACCCCAAAAATAAACAAATCAACGATAAAGTATGTCCTACCTGCGGTACCCATCTGAACCCCAATGCAACGCGTTGCCTTGTCTGCGGGAGAACGTTTACAGATGTGCCAGTCAGCACCAATCCAACCAATAAGATCAAAACCCGTGGGCTGCCACAATTCACCCTCAGTTTGCCAGTCGCCCTGGGTGCAATCCTGATCCTGATCGCTATCGGTGCAGGGGTGATCTATTTTATCCTGCGTGAAGCCGGGCAGATCACTGCTGCACAACCCACTGCCACCCCCACCGCCACTGCGACGCTGGAGCAGAGTCCCACCCCCACTCTTTCCCCGACTCCAGAACCGACCTTAACTCCTGAACCACCCATCTCCTACGCAGTGCAAGCAGATGACACATGCAGTTCCATTGCCTTCCAGTTTAATGTTTCTGTAAAAAGCATCGCTGATCTGAACAACTTGGCTTCCGACTGCGGTGTGCTGACCATCAACCAAGAACTGCTCATCCCACGTCCCACCCCAACTGCCTCCCCGCAGCCTACTGGCACCCTCAGTATTGCCCAAGCAACTGAAGCTGCCTGCCAGAAAATTACGTACACTGTGGGGGAAAATGATACTCTCAGTGGCATTGCCGCCAACTATAATATTTCGGTAGAGACCCTACGCACTTACAATGGCAAAACTTCCGATAATGTCTATTTGAACGAAGTCTTGACCATTCCACTGTGCGAACGCTTGCCAACTGCCGGACCGACACCCACTGCCACATTACCGGCACCCTTTAGCGCAACCAACCTGCTATTACCTTCCGATGGTTCAGTCTTCAACGGTACTAACGATACCGTCACCTTGCAGTGGGCAGCTATCGGGGGTATGTTGGAAAGTGATTCCTATGCAGTCACCATCGAAGATCTGACTGCCGGTGAAGGAAAGAAACTGGTAGATTATACCAAAGACACCAAGTATATTATTCCAGTCAGCTTCCGTCCCGCTGAAACCAATCCACATGTCATCCGCTGGTACATTCAACCTGTGCGTCAATCTGGCACCACCAATAATGGAGATGCCATTTGGGTCACTGCCGGTTATCCCAGCACTGCACGTGTTTTTATCTGGTCTGGCATTGGTACTACACAACAATAAAAAAGATTGGTAATTTTGGTTCTCAAAACTTTAGATAACAAAACTGACACCTTAAAATTCAGGTGCCAGTTTTGTTGTTTTAGTAATTTATTTTGCCTCTTCATATGAGGCAATTTACCCATTACACTACTTTGATATTTTATTTGCAGTGGTTCTTACCTAACCGCAACCGGGTTCTCAGGATTCTGCGAAGGATCGAAGATATGGATATTTTCCATATTGAAAGCAACTTTGATTTCATCTCCAGCCATCACGCGAGTACGAGGGTCAACCCGTGCAACGTATACAGGATCTTCTTCACGATGTTTCAAGTGCAGAAAGATCTCATTTCCCATCAATTCGGTCACATCCACTTTGCTCTTGACAAGTGCCGGTTTGATACCTGCTGGTAAGAATTCGGGGTTATGAATATCTTCGGGACGGATCCCAAAGATGACTTTTTTGCTGGAAAGATGATCGAAGATCTTGACACGATCTTTGGGGATCTCGACTTCGAAACCCTCTGTTTTGAGAAATAATTTTCCATCCCGTTTATCCATGACACCGTTGAAGAAGTTCATTGCCGGCGAACCGATGAATCCAGCGACGAACAAATTGGCTGGTTTGTCATAAAGGGTTTGCGGTGTGTCAATCTGCTGCAAGACACCATGATTGAGCACTGCAATACGAGTGCCCATCGTCATAGCTTCCATTTGATCATGGGTCACATAGATGAAGGTCGTTTGCAGACGTTGATGGAGTTTGGTGATCTCGGTTCTCATTTGTACACGCAATTTCGCATCCAGGTTTGAGAGTGGTTCGTCAAAGAGGAAAACTTTCGGCTCGCGTACGATAGCGCGACCGACGGCAACGCGCTGTCTCTGACCACCCGATAATTCCTTGGGCTTGCGATGCAGCAACATTTCGATGTTCAATACTTTGGCTGCTTCTTCCACTTTCTTCTTGATCTCATCTTTGGGTGTTTTACGCAGTTTCAGACCGAACGCCATATTGTCAAATACGGTCATATGCGGATAAAGGGCGTATGACTGGAACACCATTGCAATATCACGATCTTTTGGTGCCACATCGTTGACCACCTTATCATCAATTTTAATCTCCCCTGATGTAATTTCTTCCAATCCCGCCAGACAACGCAAGGCGGTGGTTTTCCCGCATCCCGAGGGACCGACCAAAACCAGGAATTCCTTATCCTCTAAGTTAAAACTTAGATCGTTTACTGCGACAACGTCACCGAATTTTTTGACCACATGATCAAAGATAACGTTTGCCATTGTTTCCTCCTTTCGGAACGAATATAGTGATTAAATTATAGACTCATTTTTTAAAAAATGAACCGGAGTTTTCACTCCGATTCATATGTTTTTTTTCCTGATAAATACATTCGTATCCCGTCAATTCGGAAAGGTTTTTAGTGCATCGCAGACAATTTGAATATCATCGCTGGTCATGATAGGAGACATATGCCCGATGCGGAAGATCTTCGATTTCAGTTCTCCCAATCCGCCTGAGATCTGAATGGCATATTCTTCCAGCAGATATTCTACAATCTGGGCACTGTTGATGCCGTGTGGCATCACTCCTGCGGTCAGGACCGGATTCATCTTTGCATCATCGGTAAAAGGTGGCATTCCCGCAGCACGCATACCATCTCTTAACTGCATTGCCAAGTTTCGGTAGCGTTCCATACGCACATTGATACCTTCTTCCATGAGTTGAGCCAGGGATACCATTAATGCATTGACACTGTTGGTTGCCATGGTGATCGGGGATGGGTGCCAATCTCCCCATTCGGTTGCATATTGCCGCCATACACGCAAATCAGCATACCAGCCGTGCTCGCCCTTTTCTTTTCGGTTAATACTCTTCCAGGCACGTTCATTGACAGCGATAGGCGCCAATCCGGGAGGAGCACCCAGGCATTTTTGTGTGGCGGAAGCGCACACATCAATGCACCAGTCATCCATATCAAATGGAACACCGCCCAAGGATGACACTGCATCCACCAGGAATAATGCTCCTTGCTCACGAACTATCGGACCGATCTCCTGGACGGGATTCAGAACAGTAGTTGATGTCTCACCATGCACAACAGCCACGGCTTTGATGGTAGAATCCTTTTTCAATGCATCCTGAATGGCCTGTGGGTCAAGTTCTTTGCCCCATTCCCCCTTGACCTGAACCACATCCAATCCATTGTGTTCCGCGATAGAAATCAATCTATCACCAAAGAATCCATTGTTTCCAATCAGAATGCGTTCACCATTTTGCAAACAGCTTCCAAAACCCGAATCGATAGCACAAGTACCCGAACCGACCATCAAGAATATGTCCCCTGTAGTGTTGAAAATAGTCGCCAGCATTTCCATTACTCGCCGGTTTTTTTCCACCCAGGCATCTCCATAGTGCGGCTCCACCGGTGAACCCATGGCTCTCAACACATCCGGATGCACCTCCACCGGTCCCGGGATCATCATACGAAACTTCTTGTTTCTCTCCAACTTGTCACTCCCTTCGCTCGTATTCATCATAACACCTTGTCAATAAATTCACTTCTGCTACAAATCATTGAAATAAATGGAAAAGATCGCTGCTTGCTCTCCTTTGATCATTATCCCTATGTATTAATATTAGAAAGGCAGGTGAATGAATTGATCCACTTGCTTCTTATTATGTTGGTATTCTCATAACGCAAAACAACATATTATTGTACTACAGTGAACTTTTCTCTGTTCTTCTTGCGAATTGCCTCAAATAAAAAGTAACTATGGGAAGAAACGATGACTCAATAAGAATGTTACCATCCGGCAGAGAAAAGATGCCGGGAGGAGCCAATGATGAGTCAACGCAGCAAGCGAGAATTATGGGAAATCATCCAACCAAGGTATCTCAAAGCTTCCAAAGCAGACAAGCACAAAATACTGGATGAATTCATCGCCTCCAGCGGGTATCACC
>JAAZNC010000060.1 GCA_012798455.1 Chloroflexota bacterium
GATAGATGAGCTCAAAATATACATCACCATTCTTTAAATCCTTGGACACTTTGGAAATGGCGATCACTCTACGAATCTCGTGGCGGTCGCCATATGAATTCTTGTAACGTGATTATTATGTTAAAAGGCAGGCCTGATGAAACGTAAATAACAAACGTATATAATTTAATACTCAACAGCCGAGAAGTTTTTCCCGGCTGTTGAATGCAATTAAGTATAGTTTTACAGTTCTCTGAGCGCTTCCACCACCTTGATTTTTGCCAGTCTCTGCGAACTGAGCATTGTGCTTAGAATCATTCCAACCACGACTAAAGCCGTCATGGAGATCAATTCTATAACAGGCCAGGATAGCCCTTTTGCCGGGATGGTGAAGACTACACCCAGAAGCATTACGAGCAAGCGAGCTAGGCCAATTCCGATTATTGAACCAATTACCAGACTCAAACCACCAATTGTCAAAGCTTCTGTGAAAATAAAGCGACGAAGTTGTTTCAAATTGGCTCCCAGAGCCCGCATTGCTCCAAATTCTCGTTGACGTTCATTGATCATCGCCAACAGGAAGATCGCCAGGCCGACCGAAACAACCAGGAGTGTATAGAATCTCTCCATCGCTCCCAGCCCACCAAGGTTCATTGAAGTTAATGAACTTTGATCCACTTTAACCACTGTCTCGGTACTTTGAATTCGTACCGGCATGACATTTTTATATTGTGCAGCCAGAGCAGCAGATACACTTGTGATAGTTTTCAATGAGCCATCAGTCTTGATCAAGAAATAATCCATTGCCAGGTTTCCTGAACTTTGGGTCATGAAATCACGGTTAAGGATGAAATCAGAATCTTGTGAAGAGGTCGGAAAGTAGGTGAAGAGACCTACCGTCAACGCCTGAACATCCGTATATTGCTTTGAGGTGCGGTTATACAGTCGCAAGAGAACGGGATCACCTACTTGGATATTGTACTTTTCAGCCTGCTCCACAGAAATGATGACTCCATTGGGGGTATTTGCCAGTGCATCCAAAACTTGCTGAGCTGAACCTGGTGCGTAATTTGTGGTGCGGTTGCGCATGGCCTCCAGCGTCTTGGGAGAAGTACCATCCACAAAGAAACTGTCTGGCAGATAGGCCACTTTTTTGAATGAAGCAACATCAATTCCATAAACCGTGTTCTTTTCTGAACCAACCAAAGCCTGCGGATCTCGAGATACGCCGGAAACACCTACCACCCCTGGGACTTGTAGTTGTGTTGCAAAGTCAGGGGTTTGAGGTGTATTGAGAGCCGGTGTAAACCGAATATCCGATCCAACGATGTATTGAGAATCGAGTGTCTTCTCATGGGTGTACGTTTGCTGGAAAAGCGCCAAACTCAAACCAAAGGAAAGAGTGAGAGCGATTACGGTGGTTGCTGCACTGATACGAGCTGTGCGGCGGGTGATGGATTTTCCGGCAATTTCTCCCATTTCGCCAAACAGTTTTCTGAAAAAGGATGACAATGGGCGTGTAGCTTTGGCCAATCCACCTTCAACAAGGCGCAGGGTCAACAATGTTATTCCAATCCATGCAAAGAAAGGAGATAGGAAAATGTAAAAAGAGAGTGATATAGCAGCCCCTTCATTACCAGTGGGTTTGAATCCACCATTAAGCTGGGTAATCGCCAATATTACAGCCGCAGTGACCAGCAGGATGATATCAATATAGGCACGCTTCCAGAATGGGGATTGCTCAGTTCGACGAATATTGCGGCGTTCCTGGGTTATTTCACTGCGAAGAGTGCTAAAAGTAGGCAGGAATGCAGCCAGGAATGTGAGAACCAACCCGGCGATTAAAGCGATTCCGGCAGAATTGGCAAACATGATCCAGTCAAAAGTAGTTGAGAATGGGTTGATCCCGGCGGTTACCTGAGTACCTGTGCTGACCAATAGGATCAGCAGTCCAAAAACCAATCCAAGAACTGCACCACCTATTGCCAGGAAGAACGATGTCATAACTAAAATCGAAGTAATTTGTTTTGGGGTGGCCCCGCGGGTGCGCAATAAGCTGATTTCGCGTCGCTGCGCATCTGCAAACAACTCAGCCGCAAATTTTGCCAGGTAGGCTGCTAAAGCTACCCCTGGTAAGCCAAGAAATATAAAAAGAATTTTCGCGGATAGTACATCTGCTGTGGCTGTCTTAAATGCACCGGACAGGTTGTCAACTGCCTTAATTTGCCCGGGAAATTGCCGTTCAAGTTGTCGCCGCAGACTATCCGTTTGCAAGGCAGCTTTAGTGGGGTCGGAAGGTAATAAAGAGCGATCTATCTTGATATGGGCTTGTTGGTCCAAAAGTATGGCCCCGGCGGGCAATGATGCCGGAGGATTGGCAACCAGTGCAGAGAGCCGGGATTCCAAATTCGTGCGGAACCAGTTGATATCCACAAAAGCCACATCTGCAACAATGGCATTTTCGTTTTCCGTTGCGGTCGCAAATAGCGCATCCGCGTTATCCATGTTGACAATGCCGGTGACTGGAAGAGTGACTGGCTGATCAATACCGGCAAAGGTGAATTGAACCTGGTCACCTACCTTAAGATTTTGCGCAATCGCCATGGCTTCACTTATCATAACCCCGTTGGGGTTTAATGATCCTTCAGTCAATCTGAGGATATCAAAACTCTGAAAATAGGATTGTGATATGGCAAACATTCTTCCTGATGGCGAAGCTTGAGTACCACCCATTTTTACAGCCGAAAGAAAATCGGCAGTAGTTACCGGTTCAACGGTGGTGATTCCTTTTTGAGTTGAGAAATTCTGGATGACATCGGCCATATTTACATCCGATGATGTGGCGTGTGCGACCAGATCTATTTGTACGGGAGCCAATGCTGTAGCAGTCATCTGACGGGTCGTCACATCCACGAAGAATAAAATCCCGGCAAACAATCCAACCGCCAATGCGAGCCCGAACAGATATGTACCTGTACGGCGTAAATTACGTGATACTAGTTTCCATGCATAAGATATTTTCATAACATTCCTTCAATCTCAAATCTTTCCTTACTCACTAAATGACCGTCTCGTAGGGTCAATTTTCGATCCGCTTGTTCAGCCACTTCTGGATCATGCGTTACCATGATGAGGGTTAAGCCCTGATTACGAGTGAGCTGAATTAATATACTGATGATTTCTGCACTAGTAGCGCTATCCAGGTTTCCGGTAGGTTCATCCGCAAGCAAGATCTGTGGATTGTTGGCCAGGGCACGTGCGATTCCCACACGCTGTTGTTGCCCGCCAGAAAGCTCATCTGGAAGATGGTCGGCTTTTTCTGCTAATCCAATTTGCCCTAGAAGATCATCTGCTCTTTTCTTTCGCTCCACAGGAGGTTTTCCTCCTAAGAGTAATGGAAATTCGATATTTTCACAGGCAGTCAATTCAGGGAATAAATCGTGTCGTTGGAAGATAAATCCCATTTTTTGTCGTCGGAGGGAAGCGAGCTGCTCCTCTGATAATTGGGCAAGATCCTGGCCGTCCAGTAATACATTTCCTTTTGTTGGTTGATCCAGTCCGCCCAAAAGATTAAGTAAGGTTGATTTACCGCATCCGCTTGGACCAACAACGGCGACAAACTCACCTTGATTGATGGAAATATCCACTCCACCCAGCGCGACCACAAGGTCGCGACCGATGCGATATTCCCGAGTTAATTCTTTGGTTTCAATAATTGGACTTTGCATGATTAATTCCTTGCGATCTGGTTTGTAATCTCTGTTAATTGTCCGTCCATAATATGCACCTGACGGTTGGCTCGATTGGCGACCACCTTATTGTGAGTGACGATGATCAGAGTCAAATTACGCTGCGAGTTTAAACCCGCCAAAAGTGTCATCACCTGTTCAGCGGTGGCTGTATCCAACTCTCCGGTTAATTCATCCGCCAGGAGTAAACCTGGGTGGTTTGCCAGGGCTATAGCAATGGCAACCCTTTGTCTTTCTCCGCCAGACAGCATTCCGGGTTTATGATGGATTCGATTTTGTAAACCTACTTCTGACAGAAGATTTCGTGCCTCTTCGGTACAATGTCGTCTGCCAGCGAATTGCAAGGGCAGCATGACATTTTCCAAGGCAGTGAGAAATGGGATCAGGTTATCAGTTTGGAAGATAACGCCAATGTTCTGGCGTCGAAACAAGGATCGTTCGCTTTCACCCATTTTGGCAATATCCAAACCATTGATCAAAACCTTACCGGCACTGGGAACTGCCAATCCACCCATTATATTTAAGAGGGTACTTTTTCCTGCACCAGATCGCCCCGTGATGGCTACAAATTCACCTGGTTGAACAACCAGATTTGCACCTCGAAGTGCTACGGTTTCGATATCCCCTTCTTTGTAAATCTTATAAACATCTTGCAATAGTAATGATTCCATGAAATTAATCCTTTGGGATTGAAAAGAGACCCGGGAGTCTTGAACCACGGGTCTCAGAACAAGTTTATTTTGTCAGTCTGAAGGTAAGTGCAATATCACGTACGCCTTCGCGATCGTAGTGGTTATCCGGACCGTAGACAGTCAAGATTGCAATGCGGCCATCTGCGAGCGGCATGTAATAACGCTCATTATGGGCGGTAAAGGTTTTACCCGTGATGGCTGAGGTGCCATCCGAAGTAAAGCCGAAAATGATGGCATTCTTGACTTCAGTCGAAGCTGTGATATCACCGACTTGTTTCAAACCCGGAAAAGCAGATGTGACTGCAGTCACGTCATTTTGGGCATACGTTTTTGCATCCGTTCCGGCGGGAGGCGTAACGAATTCCAGTGTCATCCAATCATCCCCACCAGTAAATTTGACGCCGTTTGTAAAAGTGGTATCTTGAGTCCAGGTGCCTGGGTGACCGATGGCAAAGCCTTGAGCTGAATCGGAGTAAGTGACGAGGGCAGCTTCCACGCCCCCTTCGCCACCTTCAGTGACAGGTGCTGGTGTTAAGTTTGTTTTGGAAGTGGTTCCACAAGCTGCCAGGAACACTGACAATACCAATGTGGAAAACAAAAAACGACTTAAGCGATTGAACATGATTGAATCTCCTTTTCATATTTATTACAATCATGTTAATCGCTGTGAATGAAGTCTTTATGAAGTCAAGATGAAGCCTTCTTCATGAAGCGGCTTTTTGCAATATTTTATTTTGCTGCCACAAATCCCACAAAATGCAGACTGCCAACCACAAACCGCCAGCTGCCCATCCTGCCAGTACATCGGTTAAGAAGTGCACTCCCAAATATAACCGGCTAAAACCGATCAAAGCACAAATTGCCAAAGCGCCTGCAACAATAAATACTTTCCATTTTTTACTTTTTACATAACTGAGAGCAAGATAGGCAACCATCCCATAGAAAACAAGTGAGATCATCGAATGCCCAGATGGAAAACTAAACCCTGTATCTACCATGTATGCTCCAGGGATTGCGGGGCGTGTACGCTGAAAAATATTCTTTAGCGCCAGATTTAAAAGTGCCCCCCCAGCCACCGAAGAAAATAAAAGAGATAACTTTTTCCAGTTCCGTTGTCTGATATACCAGAATCCAATTAATCCTGTCCCGGCTGAGATGATCAATGCATTTCCCAGAAAGGTGATAAAAGCGAAAACATGATCGCCTGCAAGAGTTGTATGAGACACAAGCCAATTTCCGAATATTGGGTCAATAGTTGAAAGGCTCTCCCGGTTTACAAGGTCTTCCGCCAGAGAGGCAAATACCATCCCTGCAATCAATATGGTTAAAATCACAAATCCAATTTTAACAATTGTGGATTTTTCAAGCTTCATTTTTCTTTGTCATCTCCAGTAAAAAAGATATGGAAAGTGGATCCTTTTTGAATTTGACTTGTTACCGTTATTGTTCCCTTATGGGCTTTTACTATCTCCTGTACAATCGATAACCCCAAGCCAAAACCTTGAGTTGTGCGCGATTCATCTACCCGATAAAAACGATCAAAAATATGCGTCAGGTGCTCCTGATCGATACCCCGCCCGGTGTCAGAAATGGATATTTCGATGATATTCTTTTCATTCTTTTTGGCATCAACAATAATTTCACCGTGTTCTGTATATTTGATGGCATTATCAATAAGATTTACAAATGCCCTGATTAAAGCATCACTGTTTCCAAAAATATACAGTTTATTTTGAATATTCTGTTTAAGCAATAAACCATTCGATTCAGCCAAAGGCCTCAATGATTCACTCATATCATTGAGTAAGTTTGAAAGGTCCACTTTTTCATAAGAGGTTATGGGACGAGAATCACCACGGGCGATATAGAGCAGATCTTCGGTTAGTGCTCTCAGCCGGCTTGTTTCTTCCATAAGATCGTCCATGGCAGTTTCGTATTCTTCTGGTGATCGTTGTTTCCCACGCGTTACACTTAAGATCGCTTGCATGGCTGCCAAAGGGGTACGCAGTTCATGCGAAGCATCTGATGTAAATTGGCGTTCACGAGAAAACCCTTCTTCAAGGCGTGAAAGCATGCTGTCAAAAGTATTGGCTAGCCTTCCAATTTCGTCATCGCTATTATGCAAATTGAGCCTGGCGGATAAGTCTTCGGTGGATATTCTCTGAGCCGTCTTGGTGATTTGATCGATCGGGGAGAGAGCCCGTGCTGCCAAGATATAACCGCTAAAAGCCGTAATGAGTAATAGTAATGGAATGCTGATCAACATCATCAACAACAAGCGATCCAATGTTTCATGCAGTGTTGCCAGACTCTGCATCACTTGAATAATTCCAATAATGGTCTGATTTTCAATTATTGGGGCTGTATAAACCCTGATTGATTCCAAATCATTTATTTTAATTGTATTGAAGCTAGAAATTCTATTTAGAGCATTTTGGATGCTGGTATGATCAATAATCAGGTTATGAAAGGGTCCTACGGATTGAAGTATGTTTCCATTCGTTGATAAAATTCGAATGGTAAATCCTTTCTCGCGAAGATCAGCAGTTGAGCTTTCAGGCAAACTGTCTGAGAAATTGATTTGTCCATTCTCAATATTAACGGCTGCAATTGCCTGGGATGTACTGAACTTTATTGAATCATCAATCGAGGTGGATAATCCCTGCCACATGCTGACATAAACAAAGGTTCCAAAAAGGATAAGGACGATCAGCATCATCCCGGTGGTCCAAAGCGCAAAACGCCATCGTAATGTTCTAAATCGTTTCATCAGAGTCACTTTCAGCAGAGATTCTGTAGCCTGAACCGCGAATTGTATGGAGAAGTTTTAGTTCAAAAGGATCATCGATCTTTCGCCGCAAATTGCGAATGTAAACATCCACTACATTTGATTGATTGAACACATCGTAATTCCATACATGTTCAGCGATTTGGGTTCGGCTGAGAACCCTTTCCGGTTCACGCATCAAACATTCCAAAACGGCGAATTCCTTACTGGCTAACGAGATGAGTTTTCCTCCCCGCTTGACCCTCTGCGTAAGTGTATCGAGGGTCAGATCGGCAATCTGCAGGAGCGTTTCTTTCGGTGATTCATTTGACCGGCGAGACAAAGCCCGCAGTCTGGCCAGCAGTTCCTTCACGGCGAATGGCTTAACCAGATAATCGTCCGCACCAGCATCGAGACCCGCAACCCGGTCATCTATTGAATCACGTGCGGTCAGCATCAAAATTGGAACGCGGGAGCCTTTTTTGCGTAACTCCCGACAAACGCTGAGTCCATCCAACTCAGGTAATAGAATATCAAGAATGATCAGATCAAATTCAATGGATGCTGCCCAATCAAGCGCCTCTTGTCCTGTATAAGCGGTATCCACCGCATAGCCCTGTTCTTCCAATCCACGCTTGACATAGGCTGATATCTTTCGTTCGTCTTCCACTAATAAGATTCTCATTGATTCTCCACCAGGAAAGAGCACTGATCATTCCTTCAAAGCAAGCATAGCACAATCAGATGAAGTTTGGATGAAGGAAAGATGAAGATAATCATTAATAAAAAATCCTCCTCTGGTAGAAACCAGAGGAGGATGTAACGCTATTAATCATAATAAATATTCGCTAATTTCCTCCTTCATATTGCCCATCGCCAACCTGATCCACACCAAGAACAACGCCGCTCATGGCATCCACTTTTACATCACTGCCGTTCAAGTCAACGCTGTAAACTAGCTTGCCATTTTCGTCATCCAGAGTTGCAGTTCCAGAAACAGTGGTATTTAGATACGCCTGGGCTGCCTGAATAGCTGCATCGGAAGTAATGCTGGGCGTTCCTGTTGGAGCTGCATCCTGTCCTTCATTGCCTTTTGCTTCTGCAAGTTCATTTGCTGTATCTGCGGAGGTATCCTGGGCATTCTGATCGCCGACTTGTTCCTCAACGTTGTCGGTATCCGGACCGGTGACTTGCTCGTTGTCGGGGGCTTCAGTGACCTGTGCCTGAGGAGCAGGTTGAGTCCCACTTTGAGCATGGACTTTAGTGCTCACAAACCCCATGAC
>JAAZNC010000061.1 GCA_012798455.1 Chloroflexota bacterium
TTATTTTTTAACTATATACTATTTAATAAAGTTTATCAGGGGAAGTATTAAATATGGACGAAAAAATAGATTGGACAGCAATTCATATTGCGGAATATGAAGCAAGAAGAAAAGAGATACTATTCCGCTTAGGGTGTCTGGAAAAGATATTTGAACAGACGATTGTTACAGCAGGAATTATTGTTACAATCCTGGGTTTGTATGTTAAGGAAGTTATCAATTTAGAATTTATTTTGTCAATGTTATTGATTTCTACGTTAATATTCTTTTTTCTTCAAGTTGCATATCTTAAGCATCATTATTGGCTGTTAATAAGTGCTAGTTATGAAGAAAGAAAAATAATAATTCATCAAGATAATAAAGAAATTTATCCTTTCAAAGGATTCAGTCTTTATGTTGACAACCTCTATGTACATGGGAGGATACAAGGTCTATATATGAAATTTATTGGTTACTCAGAAGCCGTTTTTCCAACGGCGATGGGACTTTCTAATTTGGTTTTATTTTGGTTTTTAGTAATCTACAATTTGAATAGTATTGATTTTTCAATATCTATCTTTTTTCTATTTTATTTTGGCTACGTAGAAATAATCCTCTTTATAATTCTTGTTATCATTGGAGTCAATCAACGTAATTGGACTGTACGTGGAAAAAATTTTGTTTTGAAATAAAAAAGAATATTTTATTGATCTAAAAAAATCTCTGAAGAAATATTTATTTATCTAATAACCTATGAATTCTTACCAGAGCCAGAGTATCAAGGCTGCAATATTCTAACATAGCGGTGATGGTCTTCGCTTTTTCATCTTCATCGAGTTGTCCATTCACCATCTCCCACCACACGATGGATGCTTCATCGCCTTTTTTTATATCCATATCATCATAGGATAGATTAGATACCAGCACCGGCAGCACTTTCTTGATGGAAGCGCTGCCGTGGAAATCGGGATGGATGTACAGTCCCTGGCTGAAGATCTCCATCAGATCGTAGATACGCGCATTGACATTCTCTAAGAAGGGTGCGAACTCCGGGTGCATCTCTGCCATGTCGCAATTGCGTGTCATTTCAAAGGCCTTGTTCCACACCAAGATGTTGCCCTGCGGTGCGATGTGCGCTGCAAGTTGTTGCAGCAGGGTGGGTGCCGGGTCGCTGAAAGTGCTGTGCAGATATTCATAGTGCTCTAACCCCGCGCCAGGTGCGGGCTGGACGTGTAGGGAAAACTGGAAGACGATGTGCTGGTTAGGGTGGTAGCCATCAAAAGAGGGTAGGGCAGGGTTGCAGGTTTCATAATCCAGGAAGTGCAGCGGATACTGTAGGGTTGCCAGGCTCTCCTGGATGGCTGTCCGGTCTATATAGGGTTGATCGCTTTTCACCACCTCGACATATTGTGCCTGTTTGCCAGAGAGTTTGAAATCTGCTGGGATGGCGCTGATGGCTCGCACTCCCATTTCTTCCAGTTGCATGGCTTTATTGCGGTGCAGGCGGCTGATCTCATAGATGGGATGTTCTGGCAGGTCAGGGTGGCAAAGTTCGGGGAAAGGGCAATCGTCAGGTTTGCGGCAGTGTTGGATGCCTTGCGGCTCGGGCCGTATTATGATCTGTTGGGCAGCTTGCATGAAGACCTGCGTCTGGGGAGCGAGCTCTGTCACCGCCTCGCTGATGTCTTCGCACAGGAAGAGTTCTTTCAGGTTCAACTCTCCTTGCCGGCGGTATGTCTTGTTGAGGTATACCAGATACAGATAGCGCAGCGCGATGGTTGGTCTGCACACCTGTACTTGAAAAGCCACATCGAGCAAATCCTCCTTGTCGATAGAAGAACTGCTCTTGATCTCGTACAGATCATAAATATTTTCGGTTTCATCCTTGATCAGGGCATCCATGCGCGCCAGAAAGCAATCCCAAGTAAAGGTGACTTGCTGCAGATGGCTGGCACAAGTGTATTTGGGCAGGATGGTTTGTGCGATATAGGTTTGCGCCAGCGCTTCCACCTGCTGCCCTTGCTGCATGCGGAAATCGTCCATGGCGCTGGGCAGTTTTGTGGGGATATAACCATGTTTGAATGCCCAGAAATGCAGAGGTGTATCCAGAAAAAGGCGGAAATCGGTCTTGGTGATGATCTGTTTGGGCATCGGATCCCTCCTGTTCTGATTATAGCGAATTAATCGAATAAATTAGTTGAAAAGGGAAAAATAACATGCTTGTGCTATAATGCGAACTTGAGGTCATCATGAACAATCATCGTTTATTTGAACTGGTCACGCCGGTGGTGTTCGCCCACCGCGGCGCCTCCAAATTTGCTCCTGAGAACACTATCGCATCCTTCCGCAGCGCGCTGGAGATGGGGGCGCTGGCATTGGAACTGGATATCACCCTCACCAATGATGGAGAAGTGCTGGTCATTCATGATGACACCATCGACCGCACTACTGATGGCACAGGCGCCGTAGCAGAGCTGAACCTGGCTGAGATCAAAAAGCTGGACGCGGGTATGTGGTTCTTGCCGGAGTTCAAGGGAGAAAAGATCCCGACCCTGACGGAGGTTTTTGCATTCGTTCAGGATGAAGCGCTGATCAATATCGAGTTGAAGAATGCCGGCAAGCGCAATGCGGAGCTGGTGCAGAAAGCAGTGGATCTGGTCACCTCCATGAACATGCAAGAAACGGTCATTTTTTCCTCTTTTTACCCTCAAAATGTGCGCATGGTGCGTGAACTGCTGCCGGAATGTCCGGTTGGCTTGCTGACCCTGCCCGGTATCCCCGGGGCATTGGAGATCTTGTTTTCATCCAAACTCAGCCCAGATATGATCCACCCGCATTATTCCAACCTGTCACCTGCTTTTATTCAAAAACAGCATACCAGATTGCGGCGGGTGCATGCCTACACGGTCAATGAGCCGGCTTTGATTCGCAAGATGATCGATTGGGAAGTGGACGGGTTTTTCTGTGATGACCTTATCACCGCACAGCGGATTTTCACGGATACTCACTAAAGATTGCATTTCCCTTTTATAATTACCTTGATGGAGAAGAAGAGCTACAGACTCTTTTTGGTTTTAAGTATTCTGATTCTGACGCTTTCAGGGACCAATCCGGTTTTTGCCAGCGCTCAAACTGCCCAGAGTACTTATTTACAAAAAGCACAGCAATTATTAGATCAAATGACGCCGGCTGAAAAGATCGGGCAGTTATTTCTCATCACATTTAAAGGCAATACCGTTGAAGAAGGTTCTGAACTATATTCCCTGTTGCAGGATTATCAGGTGGGTGGAGTGGTGCTTTCGCGTACTGATGATAATTTTACCGGACCGGAAGATACCACTCAGGCTGTTTTTGAACTTACCTCCCAGTTGCAAAATATTGTGTGGAATAACAGCCTGGCGGGCTTTATCGATAGCGAAGAGCAGCAACTTGACCGCATCTATGTGCCGCTTTTCATCGGGATCGCGCAAGATGGCGATTCTTATCCCTTTGACCAGATCTTATCGGGTGTCTCTACCTTGCCTAATCAAATGGCGATCGGAGCGACCTTTTCCACCGATCTGGCAAAATCCACTGGTGAATTGTTAGGCAGAGAACTGCAGGCGTTGGGGTTCAACTTGTTGCTCGGTCCATCATTGGATGTGCTGGATTCCAGCTATTCCGAGAGCGATGCCAGTTTGGGAACGCGCACTTTTGGTGGTGATCCTTACTGGGTGGGTGAGTTAGGAAAGGCATTCATCAGCGGTGTTCACAATGGCAGTGATGACAAAATGGTAGTGATCGCAAAACATTTCCCGGGTAGAGGGAGTTCTGACCGTCTGCCGGAAGAAGAAGTGGCAACCGTGCGTAAATCACTGGAACAGTTGAAACTGATCGAATTGGCACCCTTCTTTTCAGTAGCCCCTGCCACTGTGGTAGATAGCACCAGAGTGGCAGATGGTTTTCTGGTGAGCCATATTCGCTATCAGGGCTTTCAGGGTAATATTCGTGAAACCACCAAACCGGTCAGTTTCGATTCTTCGGCACTTAGTTCCATCATGAATCTACCACAGTTCAGCATTTGGCGAGAGGGGGGCGGCATTCTGGTGTCAGATAGTTTGGGCGGTAATGCCATTCGCAACTTCTTTGATCCTAATAATGAGAAATTTGACGGAAAACAGATTGCCTTGAATGCCTTCCTGGCTGGTAACGATATCTTGTATCTGGATAATTTCCTTTCTAGCGGAGATGAGAACGAAATCCAATCCGTTCGCAGCACCCTGGAGTTCTTCGAACAGAAATACCGGGAAGATAACGCTTTTGCCGAACGGGTGGATGAATCTGTAATCCGTATTCTGAGCTTGAAGTATAAGATCTATGATGTGTTCACACCGACCTACGTTTATCAGGATGAAGACCAGCTTGGTATGTTGGGGCAGGGTTCGGATGTGCTTTCCAAAGTGGCACGCAACGCGGCTACCCTGGTCAATCCCTCGATCGAGGAATTATCATCCATTTTGCCTGACCCTCCTGCCAGCAGCGATCGCATTATCTTTATTACCGATACGGTGAGTACAGCGCAGTGCAGCGATTGTGAAGAACAGGATATCCTCTCGGTCAATGCCTTGCAAGATACGGTCGAGCGTTTATATGGTTCGAATGGCACAGGTCAGATTGTCGAACGACGTCTGCGTTCCTACTCCTTCCAGGACCTGACGGATTACCTCGATGATCCCACTGACCGGGCGGATGTGGGTAGTTTTGTCTCTGAAGCTAACTGGTTGGTTTTTTCGATTCTGGATGAGGATAATGCTCGAGCCGGGTCGGATGCCTTGAAACGTCTGCTGGCGGAAAAATCCGATCTGTTGCATGATAGAAAAGTGGTGGTGTTTGCCTTCAACGCCCCGTTCTACCTGGATGCCACTGATCTCACCTTTATCGATGCCTATTATTGCCTATATAGCAAGACGGCTGCCTTTGTGGAAACCGCAGCACGGTTGTTGTTTCAGGAGATCGTCCCCAAGGGTCACTCACCGGTTTCCATCCCGGTGGTTGGATATGATTTGATCGAGATGACTTATCCTGATCCCGATCAGATCATATCCCTGGAGATCGATGTTGATAACTTGCCCGAGGCGAAACAGGAAGAGATCTTGAGCACTGGTATTGAAAATGTCATTTTCCGGTTAGGGGATGCCCTGCCCATTCAAACCGGACGTATCTTGGATCGTAACGGGCTACCTGTGCCGGATGGCACTGTGGTGTATTTTATGATCAACCATGTAGGCGAGAGCGAACAGGCTACTATCATCGAAGCTGTGACCAGCGAGGGGGTGGCGACCATGTCATACCTGTTGCAGACCTTTGGTAGGGTGGAAATTCGTGCGCAAAGCGACACTGCTAAAAACTCGGAGATATTCCTGTTGGATATCACCTCTGCAGCAGGAGGTGTCATCAGCGAGATTACCCCTACACCATCTCCGACCTTGATTGGGCAAGATGGGCTGATGAACGAGCAGCAAATGGGAAATGGCGATGGTAGTGAAGAAAATGAACCAGTGAAAACATTACCCGGCACACTGCAGTGGTTTATGTGTTCTATCGTTATTTTAGGTGTTGCATACAGCATCTATTTGCTTACGCAGCGTTATTTTTCCCTGATGGGTGGTGCTACCATTGCCCTATTCGGTGTCATTGCAGGATATGCTTGTCTGTTGTGGGTCCAATTGAAGTTTCCTGGCAGTTTTGCACGCACCAATTTTTTGGAATTGCTTTATTTGATGGGGTGGACAGCGTTGTTCACGCTCATTGGGGCGGGTTTTGCCATGCTTTCACAGGCAAGGCAGTTAAAAAGAGCAAAAGAAAACTCAAGCAAAAAAACTGATCAAAAAACTAAGAAAAGCTAATCCGGCGGATATCCAAAACAATCGTGTGATTTCTTTATTTGATGCAAAGCGGCGGTAATCGATATGCGGTATTACTTTATCGGTGAGCTGTTTGGTATTTCCCAGCAGGATATCCGTGAATTGTTTGACCGTTTGTGGTCTGTCATCGGGGTGAAGCTGGAGTGCCCATAAAATGGCTTTTTCCATTTGAGAAGAAATGGCAGGATTGATCTCGCTAAGGGGTACCAGTTTGCTGGGGTTTAGAAATCTTTCACGTGCATCGGCAGGCTGGGTATTGGTGCTCAGGTGGTAAAGTGTGGCGCCAAAGGAATAGATATCGCTGCGCACGTCAGTATGAATGCCGTCACCCCCATACTGCTCCAGAGGAGTATAAATGGCAGTTCCCTGACCTTGGATGACAGTGATAGTGACATCATCGGGAACCATGATCTTGACCAGACCAAAATCTACCAGTTTCAATAACCCGCTGGGAGTGATTTTCAAGTTGCTGGGTTTTATGTCGCGGTGGACGATGGGAGGATCTTGACTGTGCAGGAAAGAGAGTGCATCTCCCAGTTGTTGTGCCCAATTACGGATGTCGTCGATTACCAGAAAATTATCATTGTGTTTGGCTTGCAGAATGAGTGTTCGCAGATCCTCTCCGGGCACATAATCCATTACCAGGTAATCTCGGGATTCAATGGAGAAAAAATCTGATACTTTGGGTAGATTGGGATGATCAAGTCGGGCGAGGATGGTCGCTTCGCGCATGAACTGGTCTTGAGCTTCTTGGATGAGCACTTCTTCCAGTGATCGATCGTATTCCACCTCTTTCAAGGCACATTTACGCCCTTCTAGCAGGGTGTCATCCGCTAGGTAAACACTGCCCATCCCACCACGACCGATGATCTTTTTAATAAGATAGCGGTTCTGTAAAATTTCTCCCGGTTTTCTGGAAATTGTCATAACTTGTCCTGATTTTCAATTATACTGTGTCCGGCGGATGTATTATTATATATAAGTATGGAAAAAAGGAACAGTACACCAATTCTGATTGCTCAAAATGGAATGTTGAACAGCAAACAATGGCTTGTGGATCACGAAGTATTGATCGGCAGGGAAGAGTGCTGTGATGTGATGGTCGCTGACCGGCAGGTCTCACGTAAACATGCGCGCATTTATCAATTAGGAGACGATACTTTCATTGAGGACCTGGATAGCAAGAACGGCACCTATGTCAATCATAAAAAGATTGAAGGCAGTACCCAACTGCATGAAGGGGATGTCATCCAGATCGCGTTGATCCAGGAGTTCCTGTTCATCTCTTCCGATGCCACCATTCCTTTATCTGAAGAACAGGTTTATCGCAAGCTATATATCGATCGCAAAAATGACTCGGTATGGGTGAGCGATCACAAGATCGATCCGCCATTATCCGTGCAGCAATATACCCTGCTGTCATGCCTGTACGAAAATACCGGATGCATTGTTTCCCGCAGCGAGATCGTTTCTCGTGTATGGGTAGATTCATCCGGTGCGGGAATATCAAACGAGGCGATCGATGCGCTGGTGCGGCGCTTGCGCTATCGCCTCGCTGAATATGAACCTGATATCGATTTTATTGAAACAGTACGCGGATACGGTTTCCGCTTTCAGAATCCTATTCAGAAATAATTATTTATCAGCCAGGTTCTTTTTCATTGAATAACGCAGCAAGGTTTTATAAAGCTGTTGGATGTGCTGCATGCTTTCTTCTGGTGCATTGCCACCTTGCGAGATGATGCCGTTCAATAACTGGATGAAATCCGGGGTGATTTTATCTTGATGTTCATCCAGGAATTTATTCAATTCATCGGGTTTATCTATGAGTGCGAGCATCTCTTCGATCAATTGTATTTCCGCAGGTGGTTCCATGGCTTTACGAACCACAATCATTACCCGTTCCAGTTTTTGGATGCGGTCCAGATCTGCCTGTTTTCTGGCTTTCTCGAGCTCGTCTTCCACTACCTGCAAAAAGAGCTCGGTGATGTTATCAAGATTCTTCTGCGTCTCGGCTTCGATGTCATCTGCTTTGAGGATGGATTCAAGCAGTTTCTTGGTCTGATCAAATTCAGCTTGCATGCGCTTGTCGATCTGGGCAGTGAGATCAAGTAATTTCTCACGTAATGCGGAAAGACGCTCTTTTTCATCCCCGCTCGCATTGTCGATCTTCTGGCTGAGTTGCTGGAAGAAGGTGTAGTCCATGCCGTTGCGAGCTAGGCTGGCGAGCGTCGAAATTTCTGTGTCCGATTTGGCATTCACGATCAGATCCAGCAGTTTTTCGCGGGTCAGCCCGCCGTCTTTACTGGCATCCTGTAGTGTTTTTATGGCTTGTTGTGTTTCTTGTGAAGATTGATAGAGCTGTTTGCCAACCTCAGTCTTCTCGAAAAGAACTTTTTCGACCCGTTCCAGTATTTGTAACGATTCCTGATCGCTTTGGGCAACCGCCGACTGCATCAAGCGGGAGTACAGAGAGAAAAATGCAAGGTTGAATTGGTCTTTTTCTTGCTCAATGATGGTTTCTAGTTCAGCTTCTGGCACGGTTAGCAATCGTTGGATGAGTTTGATCTTTTTTTGCTGATCTTCCAGCATTTCTTTGGTCACACCATCTGCTTCAAGAATCTTCTCGATCAAAGTTTGAAAAGTGAACATGGATTGAGGTTGTAGAATATACGCTTTACGTTTTTCGGCAGGTAAGCTGTCGATCACCCGGTTGATCAGTGGTCCCAACTGCTTTTCTTGCTCGTTCAATGGTATATTGCTTTCGGGAGGGAAAAAAGTGAGTAATAATTCCTTATCAGGATCATGATACACGATAGGTGTGCCTATCATTCCACTATAACCACAGGTCGGGCAGTGTATGACATTGACTGCACCGTTCAATAGTTTTTGTTTGGCAAGCGGATCCTGACTGAGATCGAAGATCTGTTGTACCTCAACAATATTGGGTGAATGACACTGGGGGCAAGCTACTTGAGTTTTTGGCATGTTAATAGGAATCCTTTCTTAGAAAACCGAACCATCATAAAATTATTCTTCCGTCCTGGGGAGAGAGAAGCAAATTCGCGCGCCCTTGTCTCTCTCCGTATCTACCCAGATTCTACCTTTATGGGCTTCAACTATCTGTTTGGTGAGGTAAAGCCCCAATCCGGTGCCTTTGGTCTTACGAGCTGTATCCGGTGAGCGATAGAAGCGATCAAAGATAAAGGGGAAATCCTGGGGAGCAATACCTTGACCCTCATCACTCACGCAGATGATCACTTTATCGGAACGTGCTTCTCCGCTGATGCAGATCTCTCCTTTTTCCGAATATTTAATAGCATTGGATATTAAATTGGAAATCACCTGCTCAATGCGCGTATCGTCTGCCATCACGGATGGAAAATCATCGGAAAAATTGATTGTGAAAGTGTGTTTTTTGGTTTGGGTGGAGAAACGATCGACCAAACGCCGTGCCATTAATGGAATTGAGATATCTGTTTTTTGAATTGCAAATTTTCCTGTTTGTAAACGGGTGGCATCCAGCAGATTCTCGATCAACTCGTTAAGATGATCAGCTTCCTCTTCGATGATTTTTAAACTCTCATCCACAAATTCGCTGTCCCATTCCACATCCTTGCGATTGAGAGTACATACATACCCTTTGATCAACGCTACCGGGGTTTTCAATTCGTGGCTAACGATCGAGATAAAAGTGGTTTTGGCTTCATCCGCTTTGCGAAAGTTAGTGATATCACGAAAAGTAGCGATAATGTTGATCAGTTTATTCTCCGGAGAAAGCATGGGAGCATAGGTAACTCCGATCGGCAGGGGCGGTAATCCTTCTCTGGTCAAGTCTCCTTCTACATAAAGCTGGGCATGGGGAGTTAGCGGCCAGCCTCCCGCGATGGCTTTTTCAAGGGTGATATCTTGGGTGGGATTCTCAATACGAACGATCTGGTCGTGGGTTTTACCATGGATGTTTGTAGCTGGTTGAGAAACCAGGCGAGTGAATGCAGGGTTGCAGTGTTCGATAACCTGGTTGGCAGAGATGAGCAAAATGCCATCCGCGGCAGAATCAAAGAGTGCATCCAGACGTTGTTCGTTTTGTTTTACCATGTTGTAAAGCTGCGCGTTTTGAACTGCGATGGCTGCTTGGGTGGCAAAACTATGCAGCAAAGTACGATCATTGGCAGTGAAGAGTCCGGCATAACTGCGGAAAATAAAGATCAGTCCCACTACTGTCTTCTGGGTAATTAACGGCAGTCCCACACCACTCAGTAACCCCAGAGTGGCAGAGAAAGTGATCTCGTTCAGAATGCGATTCACTTCAGGAATTTCAAACTTTTCTGGATCTTGATCGTCTGGAATTTGTTTTAAAAAGGGCTTCATGTGTCCCAGAAAATCAGGAGAAATACCTTCGGAAACCCGGATATGCCAGCCTTTTTCTTGGCTGCGCAGAGCGATCAGTCCGGCATGTCCGCTGAGCATCTCGATTGCATATTTTAAAATCAAATTAAGCAACACATCCAGGTCCAATTCTTGGGTGAGTGCTTTTGAAATATCTAGTAGATAATCCCGTTGGCGAACTCGAAAATCAGGAAACATAATCTTTCCAGTATAAATATTATGGAAAGATTATAAATGAGATTCAGCCTCTTTGATAGCGTGCGCGAAGATTTCTAATCCTTCTCTTATTTCCTGTTCGGTGATGCAAAGTGGTGGGGTAATGCGGATGGTACTATCGCCACATCCCAGTACCAATAATCCTGAGGTAAAACAGTGTTCTACTACCTCGTCCCGCAATGCCACCGCAGGTTGTTTGGAAGTGGGGTCTTTGACGAACTCCACTCCGAGCATTAGTCCTTTACCGCGCACATCTCCGATATAGGGATGTTCTTGTTGCATCTGATGCAGAATATCCAGTGCCAGTGCGCCCATTTTTCTGGTATTTTCGATGTATGCTCGTTCGAGCAATTCGATGGTTTTCAATGCAGCAGCACAGGCGAGCGGATTACCGCCAAAAGTGTTGCCATGCGAACCATTCGGCCAGGTCATCAGCTCGGCTTTTGCCATCATCACCCCCATGGGAACGCCAGAGGCAATGCCTTTGGCGATGCAAATGATGTCGGGTTCGACTCCATAATGTTCGACCGCCCACCACTTGCCGGTGCGACCCATCCCTGATTGCACTTCGTCCACGATCAGTAAAATCCCATATTTATCACAGATCTCTCGCAGAGCAGGCAGGAAATCATCGGGTGGGTAGATATAACCTCCCTCACCCTGGATAGGTTCGATCAAAATGCCAGCTACCTCATTGGGAGGGAGCAGTTTGTGGAATACAACTTCCTCCAGGTAGCGAATAATCGCTCCTCCGACATCCTCTCCTTTTTCCATATGCAGAAGAGGGCGGTAGGGATTGGGGAAGGGGACGTGGGTGACACCATTCATCAACGGATAAAAGGAGCGGTGATAAATGGTTTTCGATGCGGTCATGGAGAGAGAAGCAGCGGTGCGTCCATGGAAACCTCCCAGGAATCCGATGAACTGGGAGCGTTCGGTAAAATACTTGGCAAGTTTGAGAGCGCTTTCCACTGCTTCGGAACCGGAATTCGCCATGAATGAAATCGCAGGCAATTGGAAGGGAGAGATCTCGTCCAATTTCTCTGCCAGTTCGATCCATTTTGGATGGTAAAAATCAGAGGAAATATGAATGAATTTTTGGGCTTGTTCGGCGATGGCAGCTACTATTTCTGGGTGGGAGTGACCGGTGGAGTTGACGGCGATTCCGGCAGCAAAATCTAAATAGCGTCTCCCATCCACATCCCATACTTCAACGCCCAATCCGTGATCCATTACAAATGGATATCCCCGAGGATAAGAAGATGAGATGACCTTCTTATCTCTTTCTACAAACGCTGTTGAAATTGGCCCTGGATCAATACGCATGGCAGTACCCTCCCCGATGAATTTTGGCTAATTGTATCCGCACATGCGGTTTTTGAGAATTATCTTCTTTCTTGAATTTTCAGCTAGATTTCCTGAAACAAGAAGAGGATCAAAGATGGTCCAAACTCCATTGATAGGCACCGATCAATCCCGCGTCATCCCCTAATTGAGCGTAGTTGATCTCCAATCCAGCCAAATATTCCTCACTTAGGACATGTTGTTTTAGTGAAGCATAGAACGGTTCATAAAATAGTTCCCCGCTGAATGATACGCCTCCACCAAGAATGATGCAGGAGGGGTTGAAAATATGCAGATAATTCGCCAGACCGACACCCAGGTAATAACCTGCATCGTGGTATGCCTCAATAGATAATGCGTCACCTTTTCTGGCAGCTTTTGCTATCGTTTCGGCAGTAGGGGCGGGATCAGCTTCTAGTATGGTTTTGGCACCTTCTGCCATCTTCCGGCGAACATAAGCGGCAATGGCTGTACCGGATGCCAGCGCTTCCAGGTGTCCGGGCTGCCCGCAGGAACATAATGGACCATTTTCAACGATGGTCATATGCCCTTTTTCCGTCCCCAATCCGCGGAATCCCGTCAGTAAATGTCCATCATCGATCACTGCCCCTCCTATGCCCGTGCTGATGGTCATATAGAGAAGATAGTCGTGTCCTCTTCCGGCGCCGTGTTTCCATTCACCGTAGGCTGCCATACTGGCATCGTTTTCGATCGAGGGCACAATACCAAACTTTTCTGAAATGATATCGCGCAGGGGCATGTTTTTCCAACCACCTACATTAGGAGCCTTGATAATGACACCATGTTTGTTATCGATACTACCTGGAACCGCCATACTGATGGCGTCAATGCGCGGTTGTTCTTGCTGGAGCTCAGCGATCAAATTGATGATGTTTTCCAACGGCGTGCAGTTTTGCCCGCTGGTTCTGATCTTTTTAATGAAAAACGGTTTGGTCGAATTTTTAGAGAATAACCCCGCCCGGATATTGGTGCCACCAATGTCGAGTGATAGTATCGTTTTCATATATCCCATTATACTAATTTTCCACAAAATGAAGTTGACTAACCCTGCATTCACTGCTATGATGCAGGGAGATGAGCGATTTTTCAGTCGATGTAAAGAAAACATATCGATCTGCCTATAAAAGACTGATCCGCTGGCTAAAACCAGGAATCGGCGTGAAACGCTGGTTGCTGATGATGCTGATCGGATTACTTATCTTCACACTTTTTCTTGCATTAGAAATCAATGCCAGCCATGGGCTGAATTCCATCCAATTGCCTTTCCACATTGCCAACACGGAGACATTGCGTATAACCACATTGACTGTAAGCATCCTCATTGCGGGATATGGCTTTTATCGATTCTATGGTGCAATGCTGCGTCCCTTTTTAAAACCTGGCACATTTGTGTTCGATACCATTTCCAATTACCAGAAAAAAGAAAAAGGCCCACGCATTGTGGCGTTGGGTGGGGGAACAGGGCTTTCCACCTTATTGCGAGGGTTGAAACAATTCTCGCATAACTTGACGGCGGTCGTGACTGTGGCAGATGATGGTGGCTCGTCCGGGCAGCTGCGGCAAAACCTTGGTATTCTGCCGCCAGGCGATATTCGTAACTGCCTGGCAGCATTATCGAATGATGAAGAGCTGCTAACCCAGGTGTTTCAATATCGTTTTGGTGAACGGGCAGGTGTGAATGGGCATTCCTTGGGGAACCTGTTCATCAGTGCCCTGACCGACATCACCGGAAGTTTCGAAGAGGCTGTGGCTGAATCTGGCAGGGTCCTGGCTATCAAAGGTAGAGTTCTTCCATCAACATTGCATGATGTGGGTTTGGTGGCGGAGATCGAGACCAAAGAAAAACATGAGATAGTGAACGTGGTGGGGGAAAGCCGCATTCCCCTTACCGAAGGAAAGATCAAACGTCTGTGGTTGGAACCGAGCAATCCATTTCCTTATCCACCTGCTGTACAGGCGATTCTCAACGCTAATCTGATCATCCTGGGCCCCGGCAGTCTATACACCAGCATTTTACCTAACCTTTTGGTTCCGGGTATCGTGGAAGCTATCAATTCCAGCAAGGCACTAAAATTTTTCATTTGTAATGTCGCCAATGAACATGGCGAAACGGATGGCTATCACTGCATTGATCATGTCAAAGTGATCGAACAACATTTAGCAGATATCCATTTTGATGTTGTTATTTGTAATAATAATTTTGAACCAAAATTACCCAGAGGTGTGGAATGGGTGATGCCTGACACCCAATTGGAGGAACAGTATTCTACTTATTACGCTTCATTGGCTGATAAGGAATTTCCGTGGCGACATGACTATCAAAAACTATCACAAGTGGTAATTGACCTGGTGGAAGAACGCACTGGACCCTTAAATAAGGGTTAAATGGCATCATTAAAAAATGGTGGCGTGGTAAAATACAAAAAAATCTCGGAGGAAAACGATCATGGCAGTAAAAGTTGGTATTAATGGTTTTGGTCGCATTGGTCGTCAAGTATTGAAGGCAATCATTGAACGTCATGGCAACGAATTGGAAGTTGTGGCAGTGAATGACCTGTTTGATGTAAATACCAATGCACATTTATTCAAATATGACTCAAATTACGGGACTTTTTCTGGTACGGTGGAAGTTGATGGTAATAACATCGTTATCAATGGCAAGCCGGTCAAAGTTCTGGCTGAAAAAGATCCCGGCAATCTACCCTGGAAAGACCTGGGTATAGATATTGTTGTTGAGTCAACCGGTGTTTTTACCAATAAATTAGGCGATCCCGATAAAGGTAAAGCCGGTGCAGTCGCGCATATCGAAAAAGGTGGCGCAAAGAAAGTCATCATTTCAGCTCCGGCGAAAAATGAAGACCTCACCATTGTGCTGGGTGTTAATGATGAATTGTACGATTCTGCCAAACACCATGTACTCTCCAATGCATCCTGCACGACCAACTGTTTGGCACCGGCAGTGAAGATCGTTCATGATAATTGGACAATCACACGCGGTATGATGACCACCATCCATTCCTACACCAATGATCAGAAGATCCTTGACTTGGCTCATAAGGATCTTCGCAGAGCTCGCGCAGCCGCGCTGAACATCATTCCCACTACCACGGGTGCTGCCAAAGCAGTCGCTCTGGTCATCCCCGATCTGAAGGGAAAATTTGACGGAATGGCATTGCGTGTTCCTACCCCCACTGTATCCATCGTTGATTTCGTTGCTACAGTTGAGAAACCAACCAGCGTGGAAGAAATCAATGCCGCTTTCAAAGAAGCTGAAGCTGGTAAATTAAAAGGAATTCTCGGTTTCTCTAGCGAACCGTTGGTTTCTATGGATTTCAAGGGCGATTCCCGCTCATCCATCATCGATGGTCTTTCTACCATGGTCATGGGTGGTACGATGATCAAGATCGTGACTTGGTATGATAACGAATGGGGTTACTCTTGCCGAACCTCTGATTTGGCTGCAAAAATTGCAAAAGATCTATAAGATCATAAATAGGTCTTGAGAAATAGAAGGCATAATCGGCTGAGTAGATCAATCTGATTATGCCTTTTTTATGTCATGAAACAAGAGAGGATGCCATGTTTGCAAAAAAAACAGTAAAAGATGTTGATGTAAAGAATAAAAAAGTACTGGTAAGGGTAGATTTCAACGTTCCGTTGAAAGATGGCAAGGTCAGCGACGACACTCGTATCCGCGCGGCATTGCCTACAATTCAATACCTGCTGGATAACAACGCTGCCGTTATTTTATGCTCTCATCTTGGAAGACCCAAAGATTGTGTCGATCTGCAATACAGTTTAAAACCGGTGGCAGATTACCTTCAAACTCTGATCCCACAAAAAGTATTCTTCGCAGATGATTGTATCGGTCCGCTTGCAAAAGAAGCCGCCGATAAACTGGAAGGTGGGCAGATTCTGGTTCTGGAAAATACCCGTTTTCACGTTGAAGAGAAGAAAAATGATCCTGGAATGGCAAAACAATTAGCCAGTCTGGCGGATATTTTCGTCAATGACGCATTTGGTTCTGCACATCGTGCACATGCATCCACCGCTGGCGTAGCTGATTATCTTCCTGCCGTGGCAGGTTTCCTGATGGAAAAGGAGATCCAGTATCTGGGCCAGGTGATCGAAAAACCGGCAAGACCTTTTATTGCCATCCTGGGTGGTGCCAAGGTCAGTGACAAGATTGGTGTGATCCGTAATTTGCTCAAAAAAGCTGATGAGGTCCTGATCGGTGGAGGTATGGCGAATACTTTCTTTAAAGCGCAGGGTTATCCGGTTGGTGACTCGCTGGTCGAGGACGATGTGTTGGATGTTGCTCGTGAACTGGTTAAAGATGGATCCAGTAAATTGCGCTTACCGGTTGATATGGTCATTGCTGATAAATTCGAAGATGACGCAGCTAAGAAAATCATGCCGACCGGACCAGTACCGGATGGCTGGCGTATTTTGGATATCGGTCCAGATACAGTAGCTGCTTATTCCAAAGCCATCGCCAGTGCCAAGACGGTAGTGTGGAATGGTCCAATGGGTGTGTTTGAATTTCCCAATTTCGCAATAGGGACATTCGAGATTGCCAAAGCAGTGGCTGATAGTGGTGCTGTCAGCATCATCGGTGGTGGCGATTCCGTTTCGGCAGTGAACAAGAGTGGTCTGGCGGGAAAGATCTCTCATATTTCCACCGGCGGCGGAGCCTCATTGGAGATGCTGGAAGGATTGGAGTTACCTGGTTTGGCAGTCTTGCAAGACAAATAAAATAACAGGAGCTTGGAAGAGTTCCTGTTTAAACTGGACAAATCAGGAACTGTCTAGTAAAATCGACCCTTGCAAGATAGTTATTTTGGAGGTTATGTTGGCAAATATTCAATCCGCTATTAAAAGAAACAAGCAAAATGAAAAGCGGCGATTAAGGAATCGAGTCTTCCGAGGTCAGGCACGTACTTCAGTCAAGAAAGCACGTGTGGCTATTGCATCCGCTGAAAAAGAAGAAGCAAAAATAAAAGTGATGGATGCGGTAAAAGCTTTGGACAAGGCAGCCAGTAAAGGAATTATTCATAAAAATAATGCTGCCCGTCGTAAAAGCCGGTTGATGAAACAATTAGTTGCCCTCGAGAAATAACCTCTATTCCATTTTCTTTCCTATTTCTTCGAGTTGAATGCGGGAGGGCAGTTCTCCCGCTTTTCATTTTATAAGGTCCTATGTTTGAAAAATATAAGACACAAATCGAAGAACAGATCACCCGTCTCCTGGTAGATGAAGGTGTCGAACCGGTTGCCATTCAATGGAGCATTATTCCTTTTAGCGGACAATGGGGACTGGCTACCTCTTTTTTCCAAATTGCAGCACAAGAAGCCCGTTCGGGGAAGAAGGTCAATGTTCCTCAACGGGCTATTGAGTTAGCAGAAATCACTGCAAGAAAAATTCAATTATCAGCAGATTTTGAAAAATGTGAGGCGGTAAAAGGATATCTCAACCTCTACTTTGACTCAAAGCGTTTTTCAACCATGGTGGTAGATCAGGTTCTAAACGAGAAAGATAAATTTGGATCAGCACCAGACACGCACGAACGTGTCATGGTTGAATTTTCGCAACCGAACACCCACAAATCATTTCATGTCGGGCATCTACGTAATATGGTATTGGGTGCAGCGGTTTCTAATATTCTGGAATTCGAAGGCAATGAAATTATCCGTGCGAACTACCTGGGTGATATTGGGTTGCATGTGATCACCTGGTTGTGGAATTATGAAAATTTTCACGAGGGCGAAAAACCACCCTCAGAAAACACTACCAACTGGATCGGGAATCTTTACGCAGAAGCGGTTAAAAGACGTGAAGAATCGGAAGAGAACGAAGACGCTATCCGTCGTTATTTCAAAGCCTGGGATACGCATGACCCCGAAATCGAAGCGCTGTGGCGCGAAACTCGTCAATGGTCTCTGGATGCGTTCGAACAGTTATATGACACTCTGGGTATTCATTTTGACAAGCTCTATTTCGAAAGTGAAGTGGAACATGAGGGGAAAGGATTTGTCGAGCGTTTGATCGAGCAGGGATTGGCGAAAGATGAAAGACCGCAAGGAGCGGTTATCATCGACCTGGATGCCATCTTGGGAACCAAAGAAGAATATCGAGTTTTAGTCTTGTTGCGCTCAGATGGCACTTCTCTTTATGCCACCAAGGATCTGCCCCTGGCTGTCAGGAAATTCGAAGAATTCCAGCTGGATCGTTCGATCTATGTGGTGGATGTGCGGCAGTCCCTTTATCTTAAACAGATTTTCAAAGTGCTGGAATTGATGGGATATGATTGGGCAAAACACTGCCAGCATCTGGCTTATGAAATCGTCAATTTGCCAGGTAATGTGACCCTCGCTTCACGTGAGGGGACGGTAGTATTGCTGGAAGACCTGATCTATGAAGCGGAGAAGCGTGCCAAGGTTATTGTGGAACAAAAAAATCCAGAATTAAGCACTGAAAAAAAGCGAGAGATTGCCAGGAAAATCGCGCTCGGTTCGATCAAATATTCATTATTGTCCCGTGATAACACCAAGATTGTAACTTTCGATTGGGAATCTGCTCTGGATGTGAATGGTCAGGCAGCTCCTTATATCCAGTACGCTGCAGTGCGTGCCAATAGCATTTTACGAAAAGGAAAATTCGAGATACCAACTTCGGAGGAAATAAATTTCGAACTGGCAGAAAAAGAGATTGCATTGGTCGACCTGCTGTCTCGCTTCCCGCAAGAGGTGAAGAAGGCAGCCTATGAGCTTCGTCCTTTGCAGATCGCCAATTATACCTATGACCTGGCGAAAGCCTTCAATGATTTTTATACTCACTGCCCAGTGCTCACGGCTGAAAATGAGGTTCGTACGTTCCGATTAAGACTTGTGGCAGCTACAAAACAGACTATTATTAATAGTCTTAAGTTACTGGGTATTGAAGTTCCCGAGATCATGTAAACTTACATAAAAGGAGAAAGTTGTATGCGAAAAACGCGAATAATCATCATGGGAGCAGCAGGGAGAGACTTCCATAATTTCAATGTCTATTTTCGGAATAATGAAGCCTACGAAGTAGTGGCTTTCACTGCTACGCAAATTCCAAATATCGAAGGAAGAAAATATCCTAAGGAATTATCTGGTTCTTTGTATCCCAAAGGAATTCCGATCTATCCTGAAAGCGACCTTCCCCAACTCATCAAAGAAAACGATGTAGATCAGGTAGTATTCGCATACAGTGATGTCCCGCATGAATATGTGATGCATAAAGCATCGCTGGTGAATGCCTGTGGTGCTGATTTTCGATTGATGGGTGCCAAAGCCACTCAATTGAAATCCGATAAGCCGGTTGTTTCTGTTTGTGCGGTTAGAACAGGCAGTGGAAAAAGCCAGACCACCCGGCGTGTATCCAAGATCATGATCGATCTGGGTTACAAAGTGGCTGCCATCCGGCATCCCATGCCTTATGGCGATCTTGCCAAACAAAAAGTCCAGCGTTTTGCAACCTATGCCGATCTGGACAAGCATGAATGCACTATTGAAGAACGCGAGGAATACGAACCCCATATTGATAATGGGGTGCTGGTTTTCGCAGGTGTCGATTATGAAGCCATTCTGCGCGAAGCTGAAAAAGAAGTGGATGTCATTTTATGGGATGGTGGGAATAATGATATCTCGTTTTATAAACCGGATCTTTCCATTGTGGTCGCTGATCCGCACAGACCGGGGCATGAATTGAAATATTACCCTGGCGAAACCAATCTCTATCTGGCAGATGTATTCGTGATCAATAAGGTTGATACTGCCACTCCTGAGAATGTCATCACTGTTCGTGAAAATCTGCGCTCGATCAATCCAACAGCCACGATCGTTGAAGGTGCATCTCCTTTGTTTGTCGATGATCCGCAAGGCATTCAGGGTAAGCGTGTGCTGGTGATCGAAGATGGCCCAACTCTGACCCATGGTGGCATGGCTTACGGAGCAGGTTGGGTAGCTGCTCGTCGTTTTGGTGCCAGCGAGATCGTGGATCCGCGTCCATTCGCAGTTGGTTCTATCATGGCAACCTATCAAAAATATCCGGGCACGGGAACGATCTTGCCCGCTATGGGTTATGGATCAGATATGGTAAAAGATCTTGAAAAAACCATCAATGCTTCCGACGTGGATATGGTCATCTCTGCTACTCCCATTGATCTCACGCGTATCATCAAGGTGAACAAACCCCTGCAGCGCGTGCGTTATGAATTACAGGAGATCGGGCAACCTACCTTGGAAGATATCCTTAAGAAGAAGTTTGGAAAGTAAATCGAGAAATTGAAGAGGAGTTCGTTTACAAGCGAACTCCTCTTTTTGGTTATAATAACAGCATGTTTGTAGATGAAGCAGAGATCCGTGTACGTTCCGGTAAAGGGGGAGACGGAATGATGCATTTTCGAAAAGAGAAATTCGTCAACCGTGGTGGCCCCGATGGAGGGAATGGTGGGCGTGGCGGAGATATTATTTTCCGAGTTAATCCACATTTGAACACCCTTTATAAATTCCAGCATAATCGAGTTTATTTTGCGGAAGATGGAAAAAAGGGAGGACATCAAGACCAGACCGGTAAATCAGGGCAGGACCTTTATATTGATGTTCCTCCAGGAACTATTATCCATGAACTGCATTCAGATCGTGTGTTGGCAGATCTCACTCATGAAGGCGATGAGGTCATTCTATGTAGCGGGGGAAGAGGGGGAAGAGGTAATGCGCGTTTTGCCAATTCGCGGCATCAAGCTCCCCGGCTGGCTGAGCGTGGGGAACCGGCGCAGGAAATGGATCTTAAATTGGAACTTAAGCTGATTGCTGATGTGGGCATTATCGGCATGCCTAATGCGGGAAAATCAAGCATGCTGGCAGCGGTGACCAATGCCAAGCCCAAGATTGCAGACTACCCGTTCACTACTCTGGTGCCAAATCTGGGTGTGGCAATTCTGAATGATGATATTTCTCTGGTGTTGGCAGATATACCGGGCTTGATCGAAGGTGCTCATATGGGTATTGGGCTGGGGGACACTTTTTTACGGCATGTCCAGCGCACGCGGGTCCTGATCCATGTGTTAAATGGAACCTCCCAAGATGTGATGGCAGATTACACTCAGATCAATAGTGAATTATCTCTATTTGATCCCAACTTGGCAAAAAAAGCGCAGATCGTGGTATTGAATAAAATGGATCTTCCAGAAGTTGAAGAAAAATACCCCGTTTTACAAAAGCAATTTAAGAAGATCAAAGTGAATTTGCATTCTTGTTCGACCATACAAAAGAAAAATCTGAAAGAGATTCTCTGGGAAGCGTACCATTTATTACAGAATATTCCGCCTGGTGAGATTAAAATGGAAATTCCGGTTTATCGTGCAGAAGTTGATGAAAAGGCTTTTGAGATCGAAAAAAGCTCGGATGGTTTTATTATCCATGGTGCAGCGATCGAACGCGCTGCAGAAATGACCTACTGGGAGAATTTCGAGTCTATCCGGCGCTTTCAGCGTATCTTGCAGGCACTTGGAATTACCGCCAGTTTGCGAGAATCAGAAATTGAAGAGGGTGATATTGTTCATATTGGAAAATATGAACTGGTTTGGACCGAACAATTCGATGATTATGAATAGAGGAAACCAATAATATGCGCTTGGGTGTTTTCGGCGGAACCTTTGATCCTCCTCATGTGGGGCATTTGATTCTGGCAATGGAAGCTTTTGATCAATTGCATTTGGATAAGATCTTATGGGTTATTGCGCCCAATCCTCCTCATAAAATGGGAAAAGTTATCACTCCGATCGAACAGCGCATTAAAATGGTGCGCATTGCGATCGATGGCGATGCTATGTTTGCCCTTTCGCGAGTAGATATTGACCGTTCTGGTCCGCATTATGTATTAGATACCATGCGTATTCTGCATGCCGAATTCCCCGGTGATGATCTGGTGTTCATTATGGGGGGTGATTCATTGCACGATCTACCGAACTGGCATGAACCGCATAAATTCGTTGCGGAATGTTCTAAAATCGGGGTGATGCATCGACCGGGAGAGACGATCGACCTTACGCGGTTAATTGAACAACTCCCTGAGATCAAAGGCAAAGTTGAATTTATTGAGGCACCCTTACTGGAAATATCTTCGAACAAGATCCGGTCACTGTCATATCAGAATAAACCGTATCGTTATTACCTACCTCCAGGCGTGTATGAACAAGTACAACGCTTGCAATTATATACAAGCGGGGCATCATCAGAGGAGTAAGACGATGAAAAGAAACTTTTTTCTATTGTTAATCATGACCCTTCTATTGTCTTCCTGTATCACATTGGAAGAGGTACCAACCAGTATGCCAACGATAATACAAGAAACCGCAACTATACAAGAACAACCCAGCAACACTGTTCAGATAATCGCTTCAGCAACAATAAAACCTGTTGCATCGGATACGGCAACACTTACCAGTACAACTACTGGCACTGTTGTACCATCAGCGACAGCAACTATCATCAGAACTTTTACGCCAACTTTTACAGTTACCAAGACTTTGACATTAACTCCTACATTCCCACCAACTAGAACTGCCACTCCAACCAAGACTCCCACACCTACACCATATCCCTACATTCTACAAAGCGGTGTACCGGTTTATCTGGCAAATTTTGGATACCCGGATGCTGGCTGCAATTGGATGGGAATCGGTGGACAGGTATTTAACTCTGATGGTATCCCATTGATCAATATGGTCATTTGGATTCGGGGTGTTATCCAGAGCCAGCAGATTGAAAAAGTCGTACTGACCGGGACAGCTGAAGGGAATAAGTATGGTCCGGGAGGATTTGAAGCGATCTTGTCCTCCACAGCAGTTGATACAAACGGGATCTTTTCCATTCAGGTTTTGGACTTGAACGGCAATGTATTATCGGATCGGATTTATTTTGATACTTCTTCTGAATGCAATCAAAATTTGATCGTATTGAATTTCAGCGCGCGTTAATTTCAGGATGAAGTCCTTTATAACGAGGTATAAAATGGATTCACATGCGGGTTTCGTATTACTTGATTTTCTAAAGAAAGCTCTGGCTGGGTGGAAACGTCTGGTGATCCTGATGATCGTAGGAGGACTGGTTGGAATGGGGATCAGTAAATTCCACCCACCAGTTTTTGAAACCAGAGCAGTGGTAGCCGTTACAATTGACTATACTCGCACCGGTGCGCTTTCTGATATCCAGGAAGATCAGGCAATGCGTGGTTTGGGAGGTGTGATCGAATCGGATCTGGTGCTTAACCAGGTAGTAAGTGATGCAAAACATGCTGGATTTAATATAGATCGAACTTGGATTGCAGAACACTTTACCCTGGAACGAGAAGAATTCCGTTGGTTTTTACGGGTTCGTGACACAGATGCCAAACAGGCTGCCTCTCTTGCAAATATCTGGATCGATGATGCCATTGAAGTGCTCGATAATGCCATGCAACATGCCTTGATAGCAGCTCATCTACAGCAATATTTGGATTCACTGGAATATTGTCTTGAGAGACAATCAGGGCAGAGCATGGTTGTTGAACCATGTGGAGGAATTGGTTTTGATTATCTGTATGATGAGATACAAAAAACATCAGTAGAAATCAGCAGCCAGCAAGAAAGTAGCCTGGGGTTAATGCCAACCATCCAATATTACATTGCCGAAAAAGCACCGGTGAACACTCAACCTGTTCTGAAAACACAGGGGATATTGGTCCTTTCAGGTGCATTATTGGGCTTTTTGGTGACGATGCTGATCCCATCCAAAGAGAACGCATAAATGAAAGATAAAATTTTCTGGCAATCCAGATTCCAAAGGATAACCGATTTGCTCTGGATGATCATGATTGCGGTGCTGCCGATAACAAGCATGCCGTTGATGGCAAAGCTTTTTGGATCGGATACTGTAGCTGCACCGGCGATCCTTATTGCTCTGTTTTTTACCCTCATCTGGTTCATCCCCTTCCTATGGCACAGAGGCATTATGGTTGAAGAAGGCGTTCCTTTGTTGGTGTTTTTTGTAGTAGCAGTATTTGCGACCGTCTTAGCTAATTTTTATGATATTCCTGCGTACAAAGGAATGAATACCTACCGCAATGCAATTGAAGCGTTGATCACGTTGGTCATTGGGATTATCTTCTATCTGTTGACCTCCAGTTATGTGACCAGTGAAAAAAAAGCAACATTGACCATGCGAGTCATCAATTGGAGTGGTTTGGTGATGTTGCTATGGGCAGGGGCACAGGCAATTGCCTGGTATGGTTTTGGACGTTACCCGCAATGGATGTTCGATCTACAAGGTATCATCTCATCGCGAGTGTTGTATCGTCAACGTATTAATGGAATGGCACTTGAACCATCCTGGTTTGCACACCAACTGAATATGGTCTATCTGCCTATCTGGCTGTCAGCAACGATCAAGAAATTTACTGCCCATCATTGGAAATTATGGTTCCTTTCTTTTGAAAATTTACTTCTTTTGGGCGGGATCGGTGCATTACTGTTGACTCTTTCCAGGGTGGGGTTGCTGGGTTTTATCTTGATGTTCACTTTTTTACTTGTCCGCTTGCATACCTATTTCGTAGAAAAGATATTGCAAATTCTTTTTCTTCAAAAAAAGGAGCGCATATCAGAAAAGCGAAAACATCGTTTTGTGATATGGATATCTTTGGTATTGATTGTTGTTTATTTGATGGCGATAACTCTGGGGCTTTGGATCTTTTCAAAAGTGGATCCTCGTATGGAATCATTATTTGATTTCTCCATGGGAAAAGAGAATCCTTTATTAAGCTATTTCAACGAATTAAGTTTTGGAGAACGAGTAGTGTACTGGTTGGCAGGTTGGAATGTTTTTACGCAACATCCTCTTTTGGGAGTGGGTCTCGGAAACGCAGGTTTTTATTTTCCAAAAACCATCACCCCCTATGGTTGGAATCTGATCGAAGTCAGGCGTTTAATGTATCGGACTACGGTTTTATTGAATGTAAAGAGTCTTTGGGCACGTCTATTGGCAGAAACTGGATTGGTTGGATTCAGTGTTTTTTGCGGGTGGATTTATAGTTTGGCTGTTAAATTCTTCAAACGTTCCCATTCACAAAATGTAATGGAAGGCGTTTTTTCAGTTGCAGGAATATTTGTGCTCTTTGCTCTGTTGGCAGAAGGATTCAGCATTGATTCGTTTGCTTTACCCTATCTTTGGGTCGCATTGGGGTTGGCAAGTGCCAATTTTAGGAAAGGTGAAGGTGCCGAACTGCGAGAAGAAAATGCATAAGAAGCACGTTGTTGGGGTATTATTTATACTTCTGATGATTTTTACAACCGCTTCTACTTGTTTAGAAGCAGTTGCCATCCCCAACTGGAATCCCCATGTTCCTCTTGCTATCTATGACCTCTATATATTGGAACAAACTGATATCCCGGAAAATGATGATTATGCAATTGCATTGCGTTACCATAATATTCTGATCGATCCCTCGCAACCTGCCAGGGATAAAGTGAGTTATCAAACGGGTGAAGAGCGTGATTTCTATGTCCTTAATGTGGATAGTAATGAATATGTAAGTGTAAAGGCTGTTCTCTGCTACATCACTGATCATCTATATTTCTGGATTCAGGATGGCGTGAACTTTGACCTTGCGGATGTCCAGCAGCTAAGTGAAACCTTTGAGCACCAGATCTATCCCCGCAATCGTGAATTTTTTGGCAGTGAAAATACTCCAGGCATTGATAATGACGAACATCTTTATATTCTTTATACGGATGCTATGGGAGGAGCAGCTGGCTATTTTTCCTCAGCAGACACCAACCCCCGAGAGATCGATCCATATTCTAATGAAGCCGAGATATTCATGCTTTCATCTGTATATACACGTCTTGACCAGGAATATACCTATGGTGTGCTGGCTCATGAATTCCAACACATGATCCACCGCAATTTGGATAAGAATGAGACCGCCTGGATAAATGAGGGCTTCTCTGAATTGGCTGCCTTGCTGAATGGATATGATGTCGGAAATGCGGATAGACAATATGCTCGCAACGCCGATATCCAGTTGAATTTCTGGCCACGCGCTGAAGTGGAAAGCAGTTTCTCGCACTATGGTGCTTCATTCCTGTTTATGACATATCTCTATGATCAGTATGGGGAAGAATTTTCGCGGGCATTGGTGGCAGATCCTTTGAATGACCTTGATTCGATAGACAATACTCTATCTGTGCTGCACATTTTTGATGAGAGAGGGAATCCGCTCAATGCGGATGATGTCTTTCAAGATTGGGCAATAGCAAATCTCCTTCAGAATGGTTCTATTGGGAATGGAAGGTATGGTTATAAAAGTATTCAGGAGTTGCCGGCTTTTATGATGGCAGATACTATTCCTTGTGGCTCAAATCTTCCCATTGATTTGACTGTTCATCAATATGGGGTAGATTACCTCAAGCTCGATTGTGATGGCACTTATCAGATAACTTTTTCTGGACAAGAAAACACCCAGATCGTCCCCGTTGATCCTCATTCGGGAAATTTTTATTTCTGGTCCAATAAAGGGGACCAGAGTGCTATGACTTTGGATCGTACTTTCGATTTTACGGAAGTGAACGGTCCAATTTCTTTATCTTTTTCAATGTGGTATGACCTGGAAAAAGATTGGGATTATGTGTATGTGTTGGCAAGTGAAGATGGAGAAAATTGGCAGGTGTTGACACCTCCTCACTGTACAACAGAGAACATTACCGGTTCTAATCAGGGTTGCGGTTACAACGGCAGCAGTAATGGATGGATCGAGGAAAATATTGACCTTTCAGCATATGCCGGAAAAAAGGTAACCATTCAATTTGAATATCTCACTGATACTGCTCTCAATGGGGAGGGATTCTTAATAGACGATGTGCAAGTTAGGGCGATCGACTATGCCGCTGATTTTGAGAAGGATAATGGCGGGTGGCAGGCTAATGGTTTTGTGCGTATTTCAAATCTCTTGCCACAAACGTATCGTGTTTCATTTGTCCAGATCCAACCTGGAGGCGAGACCATTGTCGAAAAATTCAACGTTGCTGGTAATGAACCTTTAACCCTTCATGGATATCCAGCAGATCAGGGGGAATCCTATTTGATCGTCAGTGGCAGCACACGCTATACGATAATACCTGCGAATTACTCCCTTTCTTTTGATGTATTTCAATAGAGATCTAGGATTTGGGGGCTTTAACTTCTTCTTCTAACTCCTGCTGGCATTGAACTGCAGCTTTTTGTACTTCGGTGATGATTTCATCAGTTTTTTCTTGTAATTCTTTTCGCAATTCCTCGCCGCTCTTAGGAGCGTATAAGAGTGCGATGATACTGCCAACCGCAGCACCCCAGAAAGCACCAATTATAAATTTCGAAAATCTACTCATTTCGTAATCCTTTCTTCATATAACTAGAATTTTAAGCCATCTGACCGATGACGAGTTATCAATTTAAGTATAATGTAAAGACATATGTTAAAGAAATATCGCCAGCACGGTTTTGACCTGCTTTCTTTCCTATGTTTGATCGTGATGGTCTTCTTATCGGCATATTCCCTCGAGTCTACCAAATGGAATGAAGACCTCAATACTGCAACGGGTTTGGCATTGATTGGCACATTGTTGGGAACCGCTCTTGGTATAAGCTATTTTCATAAAAAAGAACTTACATTCCTGGTAGTGGTTTATAGTCTTATAGTGCTTTATTCTTTTTTTGTCGGATTCCCGTCTAGTTTGCATGAAATGCAAGGAGAATGGTTTATTTTTCAAGATCGTATCATTCGGGTCGTCCGAGATATATATGCGGGGAATCCGGTTGAAGATGCTATCCTATTTGTGATCGGCGCCAGTGTTTTTTATTGGTTTGCTGCACTGGGAGCAGGTATTGCTCTCGCGCGAAGTAAGGGTCCATGGCTTCCGTTGATCTTCATGAGTGCCAGTTTGGTGATCACCCAGTTTTTCCAACCCAAGGTTTACCGCAGTGCTTTATTGAGTGCAACTTTTTTCTTTTTATTTTTACTATTAATTAGCAGGCAGAGATTTTTGTCATCACAAAATCGATGGAAGAATGAATTTGCTTATATAGATCGAGAAATAGAATCAGTTTCCTTGCGAATCAGCCTGCTGCTTTCGGTTGTGGTGGTAGCAATCGCCTGGAGTGTTCCACTGCTCATCGATTTAGTTACCCCGGGATCAAAATCACAAAAAACCTTTGTACAGTCACTGGAGAATACAGGTGATTTAATCTCTAACCTTTTTTCTCCGTTGCAAAGCCGCCCAGTTCGAAGTGAAACGATTTTTGGAGATACATTAACCCTGGGTGTTTCGCAACCTCAGAGTGAAGATATTTTGTTCACCGCGATTGCACCTGAAGTCGATCTCATTGCTGGCAATTATTATTGGAAAGCTCGTACATATGCGACCTATGAAAATGGAATATGGAGTGCAGGTAGCTATGAGGCAACGACCATTGAAGAAAATACAAGTGTCTTGGAGCAGCCCGTACAAGTAGTGGATGAAGGGGAATTTATCTTTGTGGCTGCCGGAGAATTGAATTACTATTATGTGCCGGGATACACCTATGCCATTGATCACCCCGCTCGCATTCTGGAGGAATTTAGAGACGAGCCTTTTAAGGATGTGATCGCGTGGCGACCCTTGTTGCCATTAACCGAAAACGATTCCTATCGCACCAGCAGTTATTTTTTACCGTTGACGCTTGAAGATCTGGAAGGCAGCACAAGGAACTACCCGGCAGCAATAAAAAGAATGTATCTACAGTTGCCGGATGATTTCTCACCCCGCATCGCCCAGCTTAGTGAAGCCATCACAGCTGGATTGAAAAGTAATTTTTTGAAAGCTCTGGCGATCACTGATTATTTACGAAAACAATATACTTATTCTACTGATGTAGAAGATCTTCCGCAGTTCCTAGATCCTATCTTCTGGTTTCTCTTTGAAGGGAAAAGCGGATTTTGTAATTACTATGCTTCCGCTGAAGTGCTGATGCTGCGTTCAATCGATATTCCTGCCAGGTTGGCGGTGGGTTATGCTCAGGGAGTCGAAATCGAGCGCGGGAAAGTATTTGGTATTCGCGATCGGGATAGCCATGCCTGGGTGGAGGTTTATTTTCCTGAAATTGGTTGGGTGGTGTTTGAGCCAACCAGTTCTCAGCCAGCTGTGCAGTTTGCTCATGCTGCTACTGAAACCAGTGACCGTGCTTATGATCTGACAGGCGATAATGCTGAAATACATGGAAATACCTCCCCATCGGAAGGAATTGGAAATATATTTTCCCGTTTCGAGGCGATTGAAAGAAGATTGGCTGCCGAAGAAGATACCTTGTATTCAGCTACAGGTCAATTCACTGCTCGAAAATTGTTTTTGCGATTGTTATGGTGTGTACCCCTGACGGTTTTGATCGCATTTCTCCTGTTTGGAAAAATAAAGAAAAAGGGAAAGCTTATTCCACTTCAAACCTATGTGGTAGGGTTGATCGAAAAGATGGGGAAAGAAAGCCCACAATGGCTGAAACATTGGGCAGATGACCGTAATTTGAGCAATATCCGTAGGATATTCTCACATTTAGATCGGCTTTTACGATGGATCGGTTTTGAGAATGTTCGTAATATGACTCCCCAGGAAAAAGCTCTTGTGATCCAGAAATTGGCACCCCAGGCTGCCTGGGAGATTGTGGTACTGCTGCAGGCATTTCAGGATGAAGTGTTTGGGGAACGGAAAAACGAGGATGTAAGAAAAGATAAAATTGCTTACCATATTGTGAAAAGAGAATTGATCAAAGCCCTCTTCTATCGTTGGGCGCATGGGAAAGCGCGCTCAATGTAGTGCTGCTTAATTCTGACATCATTAATTCCGCTCGTAATTTGAGAATTGAGCGATGAGAATCCAAAATATAAGCAATGCCACTACCCTCATTACAAATTGAAGCCGCAGCAGAAGCGTATATGGCGCATTCTGGTGTAGAGTAATCCCCCGAAAGTACGCAGGCAGTAAAAGCACCGCAGAAACAATCATAAACACCGATCGGGTCAATATACAGTCCGTCATATTCTGGGATTTGAGAAATTTGCGTACTACCTTGATGAAAGAGCAGGCAACCTTTGTTCGAATTTTTGACCAAGATGTTTTTAGCACCAAATCTATTGAGCATTTCTAACATCATCCAGTAATGATCGAAACGGGATCGGAACAGGGTTTTTATTTCTTGTTCGGTGGTAAAGAAATAATCGATCCCGTCGAGTAATTTGGTGATCTGTAAAAGATTTCCCGGGCACATGTATGTAGGTGAGGAACGCATCATGATCCTGTCAACGCCAGCCTTTTTTAATGCGGGAACACATGCAAAATGGCTTGCAAAATTCAATTGCGTCAAGAGAGCCGCCCTGGCTGGTAAATATCGATCAGGAATATCAGCAATGAGCAGATGCAAATTTTGAGGTTCAACCGCTTGATGGGGCATTCGCGAAAATTCATCGTATTGAAGTAGAAATTTCGGAATGGAATGGCCTAATTCGTAAAAATGACGTTTCAAGTTGCTGGTTTCCCATTTATCCTTGGAAAGAATGTGGTAATACTTCATGTCTCGCAGTGATTGCGTTGATGGCGTGATCCCCGTGATATCAAAACCACGGCTTTGCAAGGATGATGAAAAATTAATCAAAAATTCAGAATTTGCTTTTGCAACGATGCCCACATTTTCATTAAACATGGCGTGCCCTGCAGCAGCGTATAAAGCTCCTCCCCCCGGGTGATCCACACTAACCTGATTGTGTCGATTGATGATGGTTTCGCGATGGATTTGCCCGCATACGATAGTGTCAATGTGATTTTGTTCGGGCATTAAATTCACTTCTGGTCTATTTGAACAAATCCAACAATCCTTTTGCAAAACCGATTGTGGTCATTCCTATTTGTAATCCCTTTTGAGGGGATAATTTCAGTTCCGCACCCTGTTTGGTTGTCCTCTCGACCAGGGTATGGGTAATTGCTACTCCAAGCAACGCACCGGCTAACCCACCAATGATATAGATCACGAAATTCTTTTTTTTATTCATGTTTTATTTTGCTCCTAAGTGTTTTGATCAATTCTTTGGGTTGGAGATGCAGATTGGTGCTGTGTCTACAAAATGATTGTACTTTCTCCGCATGGATGCTTGTGAAATTCTGTGCTTTTCCGAGAATTTTTTTTGATCCTTTGTAAGCTATATGAACGAGATGAGAGGATAATAAACTAAAAAGAAAAACCAATGGGAGGATCATAATAATAGAAGAAAGGAGATAGATCAATGAAATATCTGCCCAATGCATTCGCTGTGTTGCATTCCCTTCCACTGCGTGCAAAAGGAAAATCGCAGAAAAGATGATAAGAATAATTGTTAAGAATAACGGGATCCATATTTGCGATATAGCTTTCTTTTTCATCACCAAATCCTTGCTCTTTGTATTGTAAGACGATAGTTAATTTCGCAGGCTATTAATCAGATTATCCAATGTCTGATCCGGTTCGACTTCCATCTCTTCAATAACCCGATCATAGGTGAAAATGATACCTGATTTGTATTTTTCTTCCACAGCCAGGCTGGCTTGTACCACATCGGCTGCAGCCCCCCAATTCTCAGTACGCAGATCAGCTTCAAAAAAAGGGAGCCATTCGCTTGGAATCCGGGGTGACAATCCAAGTGCATCAGCCTGTGATTTCAACATTAGAACTGCATCCCAATTCCCAGCCTGACGTGCCAGATCAGCCTTTTCAAAATAATAACACCAATCATGCTCGATTTCATCTCCCACGATCTCAACGGGGGGATATTTGGCTTCTTGTGGATTGGTGATGATGCGATCAAGGTTGGAAAGTTGGATCTGATTTGCTTCCATGAAAGAAAGATTTGGGATGATGCCGGCATTGGCATATACATTGTCTAACACCTGCACACAACCGGGTGGATCGTACCGGATCACCACCGTATCACTTGTGTTTCCATCGAAGGAGAATGAACGATACCATTGATATACCGGAAGATCCTTTTCCAGAGAAGCTAGACGCCCCACTTTTAATCGCACGTCGGAGAAGTAAAAAACAAAGGATAGTTTCTCATCATCTGATTCGGGTGCATATGTCCAGTTGAGTGGAGCAGTAAGGGAATTGTCGCTGTAATATTTCAATGGAAAGTCGGTCGTCATGATGATGGTGTTCTCTTTCAGATCAGGAATGCGCCAGGTTAGTTGCCAGAAGAAATCTTTGAAATTATCCCAGTCATGCTTGAAATCCATGGCATTGAAAAATTGGAACCCGATCATCAGGCTGACCAGAATGGTGGTAAAGGCGATTCGCAGATATTGGGGACGGAAGATTAAAAAGATCAACCCCGAAAAAAGAACCGCAACCCCAAACATATAAGCCAGTGTCAAGCGATCCCAGGCAAATTCAATCCGGACAGTGAGTTTTGTGATCCAGAAGATCAATCCTGCCAATACGAGCGCAAACAACCCGATCGAAATGACCTGAAATAATGTTTTTCTTCCTGCTTTTGTTGTTGGTTCAGTTTTGCCTTTTTCCAATATCAAAAAAACGGATCCCGCGAATAAACATGCCAGGATCGAAATTGCCCAATATCCGTATGTTGTAAAGTAACCAACTTCAGAAACCACCGGGAAATTGAATATGCCTTTAAATGCACCATATGTAACTGTGATGATGTCTTTGCCTGCCTGCAAGATGAGATCAAAGAAACCGGTCGTGAAATTCTGGTTCAGTTCATTGAGCATCTTAGGTTCGTAAGTTGGAAATGAGAATAGAAAAACCCTCCAGTAATAAAAAATTGCTAATAAAACCAGATAAGGAACCCAGGTTTGAAGAATCTTTCTAGTGCGTTTCTTCTTGTCAGGAATATCCTCAGCTAGCGAGATCCACAACAAGACTGGTCGAATGAACTCCAGAGAAGCAAAATATTCCAAAGAAAAGATACTTAACTGTGCTAACAAGCCGGTAATCGTGTAGATCCAGTAATGTTTTTTATCTCTAGCAGAAGCCAACATGGTTCCAATCGATAATAGAAAAAGTGCCATATGGCTGAAATGGTGTGCATAAGGAAGAGCAATGGGTTGCTGAAGAAAACCAGGATAAAGAATGAAGAGAATGGCAGCGTAGATATTGATAGAGCGGTTCTTTTGCCAGATCTGCTGCAAAATCCACCAGAAAGCCCAACCAGATAACCACCGACACAGCAACGTGAAGATGTGGTAGAAAATGGCTTTGGTACCGAAAAGTGAAGTCAGGATAGTAAAGATGAAGGCTGAATACGGGCGGTCTGAAGCCACAAATTCGGCATATCCTGAGGGACCAAAGACATGATACTGCCAAAGGTATGGCCAGGCATCCCAATAGAAACCCAAAAATGGAATGACTGGAGCAAATGCCAGTATTGTGAATAAAAGGAGGATTACAGGGATAAGAAACCTGTTTTGAACGATTTTCGTTGAAATGTGACGGATGTTGAATTTTGCCATACTTTATTCTACTTTGACCTGGGTTCCTGTGCAAAAAAAAGGAAATTACCAGGGGGATAAAATTCAGATTCGGTTTCGTGTATATGAAAAACTATTGTATAATAATTACGAATTATATTGAATACTTTCGGGATCAATTGATCCTATTATTCAGGAATAAGGCTGTCTTTGAAGATATTGGAACTACTCCTGAGGGAGTATCTGGGAAAATTGGTAAGATTGAGATTTTTAGGTTTGTTATAAGATTGTTTTATGTAAAACAAACATTTAAATATTAAACCAACCCCTCCTTTAAGGAATTAGTTTATATTATTCAGCCTTGACCTGATAAGTTGAGGCTGTTTTATTATGCAACAAAAACTAACTGGGATCGAACAACAAAAGAAGAACCCTAATCGTGTAAATATATACCTGGATGAGCAGTTTGCATTCGGGTTACATAAATACGTGGCATGGCATCTGAAGGTGGGAGATGTTTTGGACGAACAGAGTATCCAATATTTACAGCAGGAGGATATGCTTGAAGAAGCTTATCAAAAAGCTTTGCGTTTACTCGGCTATCGTCCCAGAACTGAATATGAAATGCGTTCCAGGTTGGCCGAATACGGCTACGAAGAGAATTGTATCAACGGGGTCATCGCACGCTTATTGGAAAGAGAATATCTCAATGACCAGCAATTTGCTGAAGATTGGGTCGAGAATCGTAATACCTTTCGTCCACGAGGACGGAGATTGTTGACCCTGGAATTAAGACAGAAAAAAGTAAGTGAAAGCCAAATTCGCAGAGCACTTGAAACCCTCCCACAAGATGCTGAGTTGGCACATCAAGCAGCAACGAAGTATTGCAGCAAACTAAAGGGATTGGATGAGAAAAGTTTTAAGAGAAAGCTATATGGGTTCTTGGCTCGCAAAGGTTTCATGTATGAGGATATCAAACCAATTTTGGAAGAAATGTGGGAGGAAAACGATTCATTAAATCTTGTAGAAATAGAGGTAACGGAAGATGAATAATAACATGTTAATACGAATACTCTTAGAACTGGCTGGTGCGATTATCCTGGCAGTGGTGCTTGGGTTTGTGATCAGCAAAGCCAGAACAAAGCAGATCATGCAAAAAAGCGAACAATTGATCCAGGAGAGTCGTGAGAGTGCACGTGAAATCGAATTGCACGCGCGTGATAATGCCTTGAAGATCAAGCAGGAAGCGGAAAGTGAGGTTACCCGCCGGCGTGCGGAACTCTCACGTGAGGAAGACCGTATCCAAAGCCGTCGTACAAGCCTTGATCAGCGTTATGAGCGTATCGAACAGCGAGAGTTGAATTTGAACAAACGACAGAGTGCCATAGATAAAAGAATGAACGAAGTTGAAACACTCTACCAACAGGAGATGGAAAAATTACAGCAGATCTCCAGCGTTACAGTTGATCAGGCAAAACAAATTTTATTGCAGGAAGTGGAGAAGGAGGCACGTGGGGATATGGCGCGTATCTATCGCCAGATTGAAGCGGAAGCTCGTTCTGAAGGAGACAAACGTGCCCGCGAGATCATCACCGAATCCATCCAGCGTGTGGCTTCCGACCAAGTCGCCCAGATTACCTCTTCTACGGTGTCATTACCGAATGAAGAGATGAAGGGTCGGATTGTTGGAAGAAATGGTCGCAATATTCGTGCTTTTGAGCAGGCAGCTGGAGTGGATGTTATTGTGGATGATACTCCCGAAGCGGTTACGATCTCATGTTTTGACCCTACCCGCCGCGAAATTGCCCGACGTGCCCTGCAGCGTTTGATTGATGACGGTCGTATCCACCCAGCGCATATAGAAAAGATATTGGCAGAAGAGAAAAAGGAAGTAGAAAAGATCATTGAAGAAGCCGGCGAAGAAGCTGCCTTCGATGCGGGTGTGGCGGGGTTGCCCCCCCAGGTTTTGAACATGCTGGGACGGCTGAAATTCCGTACTTCCTTTGGACAAAACCAGTTGGCGCATGCCGTCGAAACCGCCCGCATCGCAGCTTTGATTGCTGCTGAATTAGGTGGTGATGTGGAAGTAGCTAAAGCAGCAGGCTTGCTGCATGATATTGGGAAAGCCATGGACCACAATGTGGAAGGTACCCATGCTTTGATCGGTGCTGAATTCTGTAAGCGTAACCGGGTCAATGATGCTGTGGTAAATGCAATTGCCAGTCACCATCATGAAACTGAACAGCAAACATTGGAAGCCGTAATTGTGGAATCAGCAGATGCTATTTCAGGTGCAAGACCAGGTGCTCGCCGTGAGAACCTCGAACAATATATCAAACGCCTAAAGACCCTGGAGGAAATGGCTAACTCCTATGATGGTGTTAGCCAGGCATATGCCATCCAGGCTGGGCGTGAAGTTCGCATCATTGTCGAACCGGAAAAGATCGACGATCTGGAAGCTACTCGTTTGGCGCGTGATATTGCCAAGAATATTGAAGAAACCATGCAGTATCCGGGACAGATCAGGGTGACCGTGATCCGCGAAATGCGTGCAGTAGATTTTGCCAAATAAAACGTGAAACAACAAATAGAACCAGGCACTTTGATCAAGCGCCTGGTTTTTTCTTTAAACTCAAGCATATAGTCTAGAAGAAAGGATTATGGATTTTTTCTTCCCGCACTGTAGTCGGGCGTCCATGACCGCTCAATAATTTTGTTTCTTCCGGTAGTGTAAAGATATTCTCGCGAATGCTTTGCATTAAAGCCTGTGAATTGCTATATGCCAGATCAGTGCGACCCAATCCATGGTAGAAAATAAGGTCTCCGCAAAAAGCGGATCGCTGTTCTGCCCAATAAAAAATGACGTGTCCGGAAGTGTGTCCAGGGGTATGGCGTACTTCAATAACTTGATTACCAAAACGAAGTTGTTGCCCATGCTCCAAGAAATCAGTCGGTTGGGCTCTTGGATCAAAATCGAAACCAAAGTCAGATGCACCTCCCCCAGCTTCCCAAAGTGCCAGATCATCCTTGTGCAAGAGCACCGAAATTTTCTGCCCAAAATCTCGCAGCAATTGCCAGACACCTGCAATGTGATCAAAATGAGCATGAGTGATCCAGATGGCAGATAGATGCAGACCTTGTTCGCGCATGATGTGAATCACTTTTTCAATCCCAAAAGCTGGATCGATCACGATCGCGTTGTTGGTTTTAAAATCGCTTAGTAAATATGTGTTGTTTTCGATTTGACCTAACACAAATGATTGAACAGTGTAGACAGAGGTCATGATGCATCCCTCTCAGTCGATGACTTTATTAACAAAATCGGATATTGTATGAAAAACAGTTTCTCTTTCGATATCTTCGGTTACAACATGACCGCTCTTTTCAAGTTCGAGCTTCTTTTTCACCGGAGTATTTAGATGGGTTAGGAAGCGTTCCAGGTTAACAAAAGGAACGCCTTGATCAGCTTTGGAATGGATCAAAAGCACAGGGATAGATATTTCTGGAATACGACGACGGGTTTCTGCTAATAATTTGTCCAATTCGATGATAGAACGTGTAGGATATGCTGTGTAGTTGGCATGTGCGGCTTTTTGCTCCTCATCAAGCATGTCGCTTTCCCCTTTTGACATATAAGGCATCACCAAACTGAGGGGGCGTAGCAGGGGTAAGCGCTTATCATCCAGTTGGTAAGGGGTGGAGATCGCTACAGCGGCATCTAATGGATAATTAGCCGCTGCTAGCATCGACAATGTTCCACCCATAGAAAGACCCACACTGATAACTTTGGAACAGGACGATCTCAGCATATTGACTCCATCTTCTACCGATGCAAGCCAATCTTGCCAGCTTGCACGACGCATGTCTTCAATATGAGTGGCATGTCCGGCTAGTCGAATTCCCAGCACAGTATGTCCTTGATAGTGTAAATAATTTCCTAATAACCGCATTTCCTTGGGAGTTCCAGTAAATCCATGAATCAGAAGAAATCCAAGGTTGTCTCCCCTAAAGAGAAACGGTTCGGCGTTTTCCATGATCAATGATTTCATTGTTTTCCTCATGATTCGACGATAAAAAGATCACGTGGAAGAGAGGTGAGAGTTTCAGCTCCTGTATCGGTAATCACAATATTATCTTCGATTCGTACACCTCCCTCACCGGGGAGATAAATACCTGGCTCAATAGTAAAAGTATTGCCAACTTCAAGAGGTTTAGAGTAATCCGCAGATATATATGGTGCTTCATGAGCTTCCATGCCGATACCATGCCCAGTACGGTGCGTAAAATATTCACCAAAACCAGCTTCATTGATGACCATGCGGGTGGTTCTATCCACTTCATTGCAGGGTAAGCCGGCTTTGGCGGTTTCACGTGCTCGGGTATTGGCTTCTTTAACGGTTTTGGCGATCAGGGTAAATTTGTCAGATGGTTTTCCCATACTAACCGTTCGAGTGATATCTGATATGTAATGATCATATGAAGCGCCCCAATCAATGACGAGCAAATCACCTTCTTGAATGATCCGCTCGACCGGAATAGCATGCGGATCGGCAGAATTGGGACCAGATGCAACAATAGGACTGAATGGGAGTTCTGCGTCACTTCCGAAACGATATAGATTTAGAACCAATTGTGCTGCGATCTCTATCTCTGTTCTACCTATTTCTATGTATTTCAGAGTTTCCATAAAGGCTTTTTCCGCGATTTGAATTGCCTTTTTAATAGAAGAAATTTCCTGTTCGCTCTTTTGCATACGTAATGCTTGGAACAACTCATCTGCGGCAAAGAAATGCAGATTCGGCAATGCTTTATGGATCAGATCCATTTCTAAAAAGCGAATATTTGTCGAAATGACACCGATCCGGTTGGCATCATCCGAGATGGTTTTCATCGCTTCTTCCACAACATGCCCCCAGGTTTCCTTTGTTTCTCCATAGGGGAACGAACTTAGGGGGACGATACTACGATTTTTGACCTTTTCAGCTTCAAGTTCCGGGTGGATTAATGACGGCTGTCCGTTAGCAGGGATTAACAGGATAGCCGGTCGCTCAGAAACGTGAAATCCTAAACCGGTTAGATATAAAAGATCTGGTCCTGCTGTGATAGCCAATAATGGTAAATTTCTGGAGCGCATGATAGCTTGTAAAGAATTGATTTTAGTATTCATGTCTCTTCCTTTCTATATATCTTAGGGCTCAAATTTCTTCCGCATGAATTCGGCGGCGGATATCATATTTTCCAGAGATGGAATGGTCTCTTGCCAATTTCTGGTCTTCAATCCGCAGTCTGGATTAACCCACAACCGCTCGGCAGGAATGACACGCACCGCTTTTTCAAGCAGTTCGACCATTTCTTGCACAGTTGGAATGCGCGGAGAGTGAATATCATACACTCCGGGTCCAATCTCGTTAGGGTATTCGAAATCGGAAAAAGCATTTAGAAGTTCCATCCCTGAACGAGCAGCCTCAATAGAGATTACATCTGCATCCATCTCGGCTATTGAAGAAATTATCTCATTAAATTCTGAGTAGCACATATGTGTGTGGATCTGGGTTTCATCCTTCACACCACCCGCTGCTACCTGAAATGAATGCACCGCCCAATCAAGGTAGATTTGCCAATCTTGCTTTTTTAAAGGTAACCCTTCCCGCAAGGCAGGCTCATCAATCTGGATGATGCGAATACCGACAGCTTCCAGGTCAAGCACCTCTGCTCGGATAGCTCTGGCAATCTGCAGGCAAGTTTCTGAACGAGGTTGATCGTCTCGCACAAAAGACCATTGCAGAATGGTGATGGGACCTGTCAACATTCCTTTGACAGGTTTATCAGTCAAAGACTGCGCATAGCTGCTCCATGATGTGGTCATGGGATGCGCTCGTTCGATTTCTCCGAAGATGATGGGTGGGCGCACATAACGTGATCCGAAGCTTTGCACCCAACCGTGGTTGGTGAAGGTGAACCCGTCCAACTGCTCACCAAAGAACTGAACCATATCATTGCGTTCGAATTCGCCATGAACCAGAACATCCAACCCGATCTGATTCTGAATGTCGATAGTTTCTTTGATTTTGGAACACAAAAATTCGTCATACTCATCTTGAGAAATCTCATTTTTATTGAAACGAGAACGCATGGCACGCACATCACTGGTTTGTGGAAAAGAACCGATGGTAGTAGTGGGGAAGAGGGGTAGATCGAAGTGTGCCTGCTGTTTGGCTTTTCTGATCGTATAGGGATTTTTCCTTCCGACTTCATTATTTGTCAGTGGCGGTTGGGAAGATCTCTTTTTCTGTTCTGCAATGAAGTTTCGACGTTGTTGTAATGCGGCTTGATTCTCTACGAAAAGATCTGATTTTTTCCCATTGTTCAGAGCAGCAGTCAGAGCGCTTAATTCGCTCAGTTTTTGCACTGCAAATGCCAACCAATTGCCGACCGGTGCCTGGATTTTGCTTTCTAGTTTTAAGTCCTGTGGAACATGCATCAGAGAACAGGAAGGCGCAAGAATGATTTCATTGTCTAGTTGGTCAGTCAATCCAGACACTTGCTCGTAGACTTGATCGAGGTCGGTACGCCAGATGTTATGTCCACTTATTACTCCTAGGGATAGAGTTTTTCCTTTTAGAAGAGGAGAGCCCAGTAAATGCCATTGATCTGCACCATATACAAGATCAAAATGTAATCCTTCCACTGGGAGTGAAGCTACCATATCAAAATTATTTCCCAGACGGTCAAAATAGGTGGTCAACATGATGGCTGGGTGAGTGGCTGTTTTTGTCAATTGTTTATATGTTTTCTTGAATGCTGATTGTGCAGCTATAGAAAGATCTTTCACGAGGATGGGTTCATCCAATTGGATCCATTCCGCACCCGCTTCGTATAAACTGGTGAGAACTTCCTGATAGATTGGCAATACTTCATCCAATTTTTCCAGTGGTTCGAATGCAGCTGCGGAGGATTTGCTCAATGACAAGAAAGTAAGTGGTCCCACTAAGACGGGACGGGTCTGAAAACCAGCTTTCTGTGCTTCAAGAAATTCATCCAGCACTTTGTGATACTGCCATGAAAAATGAGTATCGGGATCTATTTCCGGGACGATATGATGGTAATTGGTATTGAACCATTTCGTCATCTCCATGGCTGGGATATCGATATTTTTATCTTGCCTCCCGCGTGCCATGGCGAAATATACATCTGTATTGAAAGATCCGGCAATGATTTGGTAGCGAGCTGGAATAGCACCCAGCATGCAGATTGTATCCAGCACTTGATCATACAACGAGAAATCATTGGAAGGGATGATCTCAATACCATGTTCGAGTTGAATTTGCCAGTTTTTCAGACGAATGGTGCGCATGGTTGATAACATCTCAGATGCTGAGATCTTTCCAGACCAGTGACTTTCCAGAGCTTTTTTAGCTTCACGGTGTAAACCAATGCGGGGAAAGCCCAAAATTGAGGCTTGAATCATTATTCCTCCAATGCTACGAATCTATTTTTTCAACAAAAAGTAATTTAGCAATCTTGAAACCGAGTGGTATTGTTGAATGTTCTATTTGCAGGGAGATGGTTTCATTGAATGGCATTTTTTCTTTAATGATGCCAATTTGATCAGGTTGTACTTTATTTTTCTGTAAGAAATCCATCAAGTTCCCATCTTCTTCAGCAAACTCATGAACGCGGCGGATGATGAACCGATCCCCTTCTTCCATTTCAATCAATGGTTTCCAGTTCTGGGTTATCTTTTCATGCCCGGGTAGTGGATTCCCATGCGGGCAGCATTCAGGATCATCCAGGCGTTCCTGCATCTTATCTGCTACATCTACGGAAATAGAATGCTCAATCTTATGCGCCTCTTCATGCACTTGTGACCAAGGTATCTCAAGAATACGGGAAAGCATCCATTCAGTCAGCATGTGCTTTCTGATGATGCTGACAGCAGCTTCGATCCCTTTGGGGGTGAGATGGATCTCTTTCCTGGCATCCATGGTGATCCATTGATCACGGATCATTCGTTTTAAGGTGACGGTAACAGTTGGAGGGGAGACTTCAAGCAATTCTGATAACTTTGCTCCAATAATAGGTTCACCATCTCGATTTAAAGTATAAATTACACCCAGATAATCTTCTACGGTAGGAGTAGGACTGATTTCGTTCACGGAATCCTCATTTAGTATGTACTAATCGTATCAACTTACATTTCGATTATAGCCCAAGAAATCCAACCAGGTGAGAAAAGAAAGTTAACTAATATTATGTTTATAAACTATTCGATTTAATGTCCTTTTATTTTTCCATGATTTTGCTTAGAATAGGGAGGATTATTAAAAAGGGGTATAGTTAAAACTATGGTATTGCATGGATCGGAGGCTATTCTTGATTGAATTAAAATCGAAACGCGAAATTGAAGCATTACGAGCCGCCGCACAGATCACTGCGCAAACGCACGCACGCATTGCGGAAGAAATCAAAATTGGGGTATGCTTGCGCGATCTGGATGCTGTCGCCGAGAAATTCATTCTTGCACATGGTGCTGTTACGCTTTATAAAGGCATTCGCCAGATTCCCAATCAACGTCCTTTCCCCGGGGTTATCACAGCATCGATAAATGATGAGATTTGTCATGGTTTCCCTAATGACCGTATTTTGAAAAATGGAGATATCGTAGGGATCGATATTGGATTGCGTTATAAAGGATGGTGCGGTGATGTTTGTGTAACCCACATGGTGGGAAATGTAAAACCGGAAGTGAAAAAATTGGTTGAAACCACTCGTGAAAGCTTGGAACGTGGCATTGCAGTTTGTGTACCGGGAAATCGGCTGGGTGAAATTGGAGCGACTATCCAAGAATACGCGGAAAAGAATAGATATTCCGTGGTGCGTGAATATGGCGGGCATGGTATCGGCAGGGAACTGTGGGAGGAACCCTTTGTGCCGCATATCGGTCCGGCGAATCGCGGTCCTATCTTGAAAGCGGGTATGGTGTTGAATATTGAACCTATGTTGAATATCGGTAAACCATTCACTCGATTACTGAAAGACGAATGGACCGTGGTAACTGCAGATGGCAGTCTATCTGCCCAATTTGAACATACGGTGGCTATCACCGAAAATGGTCCAGAAGTGTTATCAAGATTAGCGTAAAGTAATAAAACTGCCAAGGAGGAACAGGATCGATGAACAAAAATACCCGTTATGCTCTGTTTGCAACGCTCTATCTGGCGCAGGGCGCCATCATGAGTTATTTCACCTCATTGAATGCTCTATATCTGCAATCTTATGGATTGGGTCTGGATAGAATTGGGCTGATCGGCACCATTGCCATGATCCCATTCGTTTTAAAGATTTTCTTTGGTCTGTTGAGCGATAAAGTGAGTTTCTTTCATCTCGGTCACCGCAAACCATATATTTTGATTGGACTGACGATCCAGATTTTGGGATTATTGCTGGTTCCATTGATCAATCCTGCCAAGAACTTTTCTCTATGGGCATTGAATGCTTTTTTCTTGATGGCAGGGATGGCTCTGTATGATACCTGTACCGATGGTTTGGCGCTTGACACCACCGCTCCTGAAGATGAAGGGAAGATCCAGGGTATCATGGTTGCGGGTCGGGCGTTGGGCATGGTGCTGATTTCCAGTATTCTAGGATTGTTGGTGGATAAGATATCTTGGACAGCCGCTTTTTTCTCATTGGCAGTGTTGACTGCTGTTCCGATCCCGCTTGTGTTGAAGACCAGGGAAGCCGAAGAAACAGTGAAGAAGGAATTCAACTGGGCTGCGTTCAAAGAATTTAAAAAATTCGCCATTATTGCCTTAGGTTTGCTCGGAGCTCTTTATTCACTGATCATCAATGGCACCAGCCAATTGGTGAATCCCTTCCTGGAACAGCAGTTTACTATCAGCTATACTACTGCAGGTATTGTAGCCTCGGTATTGGGAGTCGGTATCGTGGTTGGTAGCTTGGCGGGAGGAAAATTAGTAGATCGTATCGGGCAGAAGAAATCTGTACAACTTTCGCTCTTGGTGACGCTGATATCAGTTGCCGTATTGAGTCTGATCAATACCCCACTAACCGCGTGGATTCTGGTATTTGTATTTGGGCTCGCATTTGGGTTGTACGAAACCGTTTATTTTGCTATTGCGATGCGCGAAACCAACCAGCATATTGCTGCCACGATGTTTTCCATATTGATGGCTGTTGCCAACCTCGGAACGGGAATTGGGTTGGGATTGAGCGGCGTGCTGGCAGAAGGTTTCGGGTATAAAACGGCTTTCTTTATTCTGGCACTGCTGAATTTGTTGGCAATACCTTTGCTGCCAGCCATTTTTGGGAAAAAACGGAATTCAAATCTGGCTACTGACTGATATTGAAATAGTTGTAGACTGCTGTTGAAATATTGGCAGTGAACAAATTGGCAGTATCGAAGATCAACTGTACCGGATGGTACATGGAGACACAGATCACATAGTCGCCACCCGGACTGTAAACAATGCCCACATCATCGATGGCGTGCATTAATCCGTCGGTTTCGGTTATCCATCCATGTTTATGCCCGATGCGGGCGCCATCTGGCAGTCCTGCTTGTAGCAGAACCCCAATCTTGTTGCTGGTCAGATAGGTGATCATGGTCTGGCATTCATTCTGGGTGATCTCACCCGGAAAGACAGCTGCGAAGGTGCCCCCGCCAGTTTTGGCACATTGGTAGATATCTTCCAGCAGCATGCCCATATCGGCAGTGGTGGTCTGGTTGTAAGTGTCCGGGTTGGTAGTGTAATCGGTACGGGTATTTGCCGGGGTGAAGTAGCGTTCCAGTAATGGTGCTCCCAGGTAGAAATGACCTGCCAGGAAGGTGTTTGCCAAGCCCAGTTCCTGCATGGTATCTGTCACGATCAGTGGACCTAGCGTGGGGCTGAGGTAGGTTTCCATCAGATCATCCGCAGGATCGTTCTTGGACTGTTCGATCATCAACTGCATCATTTCAGCTGCGGTGGCTGAAGTAGGTTCGGGGATAGTCTTGAAAACGGTGACCATAATGGGAATCTTGATGGTGCTGGCTGCGGTAAAGGAGATGCCGGGAGTGTAATCTACACCATTTTCATAAGCGAAATTGATCTCATTTCCATTGGAAAGGTCTAACACATACACTTCGGTTAAACCGTCAAAACCTGATTTATCGATCAATTGTTTGAGCAATACTGCCAGGTTTTCCATGGTGGGGTCAGGCGGTGTCACTTTATTTACTACCAGATCAACTATTCGCAAATTTGACGATGATAATGCTCTTTCAATGTAAGGTAGCGAAGCGTCCACATCTAACACCTCACCTGCTTTGCCGATCTCAAAATAGGTGCTGCCTGCTATGGGTTGAGATTGTTCGGGAGAGTTATCGTAGCGGTTGGATATTTCGTCATACAGGAACATCTTCAACTGTTTTTCATCGATGCTGTAGCTGATGGGAGTTTCTTGTGGGTCAGCGTTATGGTTCCATAGGTAATTCCAAAATGCGGCCCAGAAAGGGGCATTGGTACGTTGCTGATCTGCTGCAGCGATCATGGTATCAATGTTTAATTTGAATCCCAGGGAAGAAGGCTTGATGTAAAAAACTTGATCACCATAGTGCATTTCAATGGGATAACTGTAAGCTTCGGTTACTCGTGCAGCAGCGGCTTGCTGATCAAGTCCGCCAACAGCAATGCCGGCAATCACTGTACCGGATGGAAAACCAGCACGTAAACGGCTGAAACGTACCAAATGAAGAACCAGAATGACGGCTGAAAGAACTAGCAGCGTTATTGCAATCCAACGCAACAGAGATATTCTCTGTAATTTCATAATTATCTCCTACATCTCGACCTTCCATTTTACCAGAATGAAATTGAAACATGAAATATTGGATATACTTAATTTATATGAATGTCAATAAAGAAACTCTGTTTAAAATGCTGAAGAGCAGTTTTTATTTCCAGGAAGTGCCGGAAAACTTTCTTACCTGGTTGGTTGATCGTTCGCAATTGTTGCAGTTCCAGGCGGAACAGATAATCTATGAGCAAGAAGCAGTGCCCGAAAAGCTGTACTTGATCGTGTCAGGATCGGTCTCGTTATATATTGAAGATAACAATACACAATACCTGGTGAATGGATTGCATGTGGAAGATATCTTTGGTGTGGAGGTCATGACCCAGAGTAGTGTGCGTATTACTTCTGCCAGAGCCGAAAAAAGAGCTGTTGTATTGGCAATCCCACTGCGTATTCTGCAAAAGATCACACAGGAATTCCCGGCATTTTCCATTCAATTCGATCTACAATTGCACAGCCTGCAATTTCTTATCAAGAAGCCCATGAACTGGTTGCAAACGGATGAGGTGGTGTATTATATCAGCCGCGAACATCCCATTATCTTGGTGTTTCGTATTTTGAAACCTTTTCTGGTGTCAATCGCTTTTTTGATTTTGGCGGCGATCCTTTTCTATTCCAATACAATAACAACTGGAGCAGCTCTCTGGATGGGTGCGATCACTGGGGTGATGGGGCTGGTATGTGGCGCCTGGAACGCTTTTGATTGGATGAATGATTATTATGTGGTCACCAACCATCGGCTGGTCTTTATGGAAAAGATTGCCATGCTGTATGATAGTCGCAAAGAAACGCCGTTTAGCGCCATCCTTTCGATTACCAAACAATCGACCTTGAATGGGCGTCTTTATAAATTCGGGGATGTGGTGATGCGAACTTTTACCGGATTGATCAAATTTCATAATGTGGAATATGCCGATGCGGTTGCGGATATCATTGAAAAACAATGGGTATTGAGGCAGGAAAAAATATCTGCACAAGATGATGAAGACCCAGAAGTGCTGCTCAGACAGCAGATAGCTGGAAAGAACGCGCTTAAAAACCAAACTTCAGAAGAAAAATCCCATGATCAACTGATAGCTCTCGGTACTGATTATGCAAGTGACCTGTTCTCACGATTGCTACGATTACGCCAGGTGATCGGCAACACTATTTATTACCGCACACACTGGTTCGTTTTTATTCGTAAGACACTCTTGCCTTTTATTGGTTTAGCGACCTGTATCGTTTTTTTGTTAGCTCCACAAAATGGCTGGTTGGGTTTAGTACCCGAAACGAGCGGAACCTATCAGGTCATCCTGGTGGGACTGGGAGCCGTGATGATGGCGTGGTGGATCTACAGCACCTGGGATTGGCGCAATGATTATTTCATGATCACCCCCGAACAGATTGTGGATGTCTATCGCAAACCTTTGGGAGTTGATGAACGCCGAGCAGCCCCTATTCGCAATATTCAAACCATCGAATTCAAGAAAAAAGGTATCTTTGGTTTATTGTTCAATTTTGGAACGGTCTTCATCCGTGTAGGGGATGTAGACTTCACCTTTGATTACGTCCCAGATCCATCCTATGTACAGCAAGAGATATTCAACCAGTTCAGAAGATTGAAAGATAAGGAGAAGAAGGATTCCATGCAGTTGAATGGAGAGAGGTTGGCACACTGGATGGATGCATATCATAAGGTCATTAATACCCAGTCTTCGGAGGATCAGGAAGATAATACGGTTCAAAACTGAGCGTGTTATAATTCAGATAATATTTATAATAAATATAATAATATTTAGGTCAAGATAAAATGAGTGTAAGAGAAGTGATCAAATTACCGCATCCAACATTGCGGAAAAAAGCACGTGATGTGCATGATTTCGGCGATGAGTTTCAAGAGTTGGTGGAAGATATGGTGGAAACTATGCGGGTTGAAGATGGAGTAGGTCTGGCAGCCCCGCAGGTGAATCAATCTTTTCGGGTCGTTGTGGTTGAATACCCCGAGGATGACAGCCAGGAAGATGCCCCGAAAAAGTTATTCGTCATGGTCAATCCCGAGATCGTGAAACGATCAGAAGAAACCATATTGGGCATTGAAGGTTGTTTATCTGTTCCGGATATTGTGGGAGAGGTGGAACGATCAGAAAAAGTGGAAGTACGTGGGCTGAACCGTTACGGGAAGAAGATGAAAGTGCGCGCCAAAGGATGGCTGGCGCGTGTATTCCAGCATGAGATCGACCATCTGGATGGAGTGTTGTTCGTAGATCGTGCTACTCAGATCTGGAAGACCAGTGAGATAGAAGAAGAGGTGCCGGTAGAGTAAGTATCGGGTACACTTAACCGCATGTTTCTCAAACATTTATCGCTGACCAATTTCCGCACCTTCCAAAGGCTGGAGATCGATGTTCCGGCAGGAATTACAGTGATGGTGGGGAACAATGCACAGGGCAAAACCAGTTTTCTTGAAGCAATTAATTTCTTTTCTACATTAACCTCTGTTCAGGCAGGACGCGATCGGGAATTGATCAATTTTCATGCCCTGGATGAAGAATTGCCTGTGGCGCGTCTAGTAATGGAATTTATACGAGGGGAAAAGACGCATACCATGGAAGCGCGTTTGATTCTGGGGAATGGAGACAATGGAAATGGGCGTATGCGCAAAGAGGTGTTGCTGGATGGGGTGAAGCGGCCGCTGCAGCACGCACTGGGTAATTTCAATTCGGTTATCTTTCTTCCACAAATGACCGAAATTGTGGAAGATGGCCCGGATGTGCGGCGTCGTTATCTGGATATGACCATCTCTCAGGTCTACAATGGTTATGCTCGCGAGCTCTCAGCCTATATGCAGGCTATCACCCAACGCAACGCCTTGTTGAAGAACTTGGCAGAAAGGGGTGGTGATCAAGCGCAACTTGATTTTTGGGATGAGCAGGTGGCGGAAAAGGGTAGTTTTATCATTCGCACCCGCGTGCAGATGCTGGCAGAATTCGAGGAATTGGCGTCACTAGTGCATCTCGCTTTAACTGCGCAGCAATCATCATTGAAGATAGAATATTTGCCGGGCTTGGATATGCGTGCCTTTATGAGCGAACAAAAAGCCTTGGATATTGATTCAGCATCCGTATTTGAACTGCTGGAATTGAAACAGGATGAATTGAAGAGTACATTTATCCAGAAATTACAAGTTCTACACCGTGAAGAGATCCAGCGTGGTGTGACTACCATCGGACCGCACCGGGATGAATTACGCTTTGTCGCTAATCAGGTGGATACCGGTACTTACGGCTCACGTGGTCAGGTTCGCACGGTGGTGATGGCACTTAAGGTAGGAGAGATGCGGTGGCTGCATGCCAAAACTGGCGAACGCCCGGTGCTGTTGCTGGATGAAACCATGGCGGAATTGGATCTGGTACATCGCGATGCACTGCTGCATGCCCTGGCAGATTGTGAACAAGTTATCCTGACAGCCACCGATGCGCATATGTTCAACGCTGACTTCTTGACAGGCTGCAATATATGGCAGGTGGAAGAAGGGCGAATTCAACCAGTTTAATTCCAGAATAAGAACATTCTTCTCCATTTATGTATAATCATTAGCAATTCTAAAATTGGTGTGCTAAGATTCTAGTAACAAGCCATCGTAGCCGTAATAGGAGGGCATATGTCAGCATCCACTACACGCCAGATTCGAGTTTTCATCTCATCCACTTTTCGCGACATGCAGACAGAGCGTGATCATTTGGTTAAGTTTATATTCCCACAATTGAGAAAATTATGTGAAGAGCGGGGAGTGACCTGGAGTGAGGTGGACTTGCGCTGGGGTATCACCACTGAGCAATCCGCCGAAGGACAGGTGCTGCCGATTTGTCTACAAGAGATCCAACGTTGCAAACCATATTTTATTGGATTATTGGGGGAACGGTATGGCTGGATACCGGAAAGGATAGATCCTGCCATAATAGAACGTGAACCATGGTTGGCACAACAGTTAGATCATTCTGTCACCGAACTAGAGATCTTGTATGGAGTTCTCAATGACCCCATGATGGAAAAACATGCTTTTTTCTATTTTCGTGATCCGAATGCAATTCCGGATGAGCGAAAAGATGATTATTTGGAAATGCCTAGCCAGGAAGAGATTGATCGTTTTGGTAAGGAAGAGGCGAATAAGCGAGCCAACTCACGGAAAGAAAAATTATCAGTTCTAAAAGAACGTATCCGTAAAAGCAGACTCCCTTTGAAAGAAGGATTTCAGAATCCACAGCAGTTAGGGACATGGGTTTTGGCGGATATGACTGCAATTATCGAGCAAATGTACCCAGAGGGTTCCCAACCCACACCTCTAAAACTTGAAGGATTGGCGCATGAATCTTTTGCCATAAGTCGAGCCAGAGTTTATATCGGGGGTGAAAAATATTTTAGAAAGATCGATGAGCATTTATCGACCACACATTTACCGCTGGTGGTTTTAGGTGAATCTGGAATTGGGAAATCTGCCCTTTTGGCGAACTGGGGATTGAAATATCGCAAGGAGAATCCTGATACGCTGGTATTGATGCATTTCGTTGGAGCTAGCGCAGCATCGGGTGATTGGGCTGCCATGCTGCGCAGATTTTTGAGTGAACTGCAGGAGCGGTTTGATATCGAGGGCGAGATCCCGTCGGATGCAAATGAATTGCGGGAAGTCTTTTCTGATTGGTTATACAAAGCTGGTCAAAAAGGGCAGGTGTTACTTATTATTGACGCATTGAATCAATTAGAAGATAAACAGGGAGCGCCGGAATTAACCTGGCTACCCATGACATTTCCTGATAGTGTACAGGTGGTCATTTCAACTTTACCTGGAAAATCGCTGGATTCATTGAATAAGAGAGGATATCCCGTACTATGTGTAGAACCGCTAACTCAACAGGAGCAAGAAGAATTTATACGGATATTTTTGGAGCAATATTCCAAACAGTTGGATGCGCAGCAAACAAGAAAAATAATGAGAGACCCAGCATTAACCAATCCATTAGGATTGCGCATTTTACTGGATGAATTACGCCAATTTGGATCTTATGAACATTTGGATGAAACTATCCAGGGTTATTTAAACGCCGATTCAATAACCGGATTGCTGGAAATGGTATTTGAACGCTGTGAAAATGACTTTGAAGTAGAAAGACCTGGTTTGGTGAAAGATACGCTTTGCTACATCTGGGCAGCCAGGCAGGGTCTATCAGAAGCAGAATTATTAGATTTACTGGGAAAAGAAGGAAAGCCATTAGCCCAACATATCTGGTCACCGCTGCATCTTGCTCTCGAAGGATCATTGTTGGAACGCAGCGGCTTGATCGGTTTTTCTCATGAATTTATTCGTCAGGCGGTAGAAAAACATTATCTTGCGAATGAAGCAGAACGAAATATGATTTACAAAGTTTTGGCTGATTATTTTGAGAATATCCTCGACTACCCACAACGAAAAGTTATCGAACTGCCTTGGCAGCTACAGAGAATGAAAGATTGGGATAGGTTATATGCAGTTTTAGCTGACCCCGCCTTTTTTATGGCTCAATGGCGTATCAATCAGTATGACCTCTATACATATTGGACTTCTGTAGAAGAAAATTCGGATCTAAATAGGGTTCAAGCATATCAGGATGTTATAAAAAATCCCCTTATCTCTGGTTATAAACTTTTCCTGGTTGAACTTTCTTTATTCCTTATGAGTTCGGGCTATCTGGAAGATGCCATGACCTTATTTAAAAAGCAAGAGAGAATTGGCAGGGCTGGCGGGGATCTCAATTACATACAAAATTCTCTGGGTCACCAGGCTTTGATCTTGAAAACGTGGGGCAAATTAGATGAAGCCATGATAATGCAGAAAGAAAAGGAACGCATCTGCAATCAATTGGGAAATACATCTGGCGTGCAAGCTGCTCTGGGGAATCAAGCCATAATTCTGATGGAGCAGGGCAGGTTGGATGAAGCCATGAAATTATTCAAAGAACAGGAGAATACATATCGCAAGATGGGGGATAAAGATGGTTTGCAGCGTTCCCTAGGCAATCAGGCATTGATCTTGAAAACCTGGGGCAAATTTGATGAAGCCATGGCAATGCAAAAAGAAAAAGAATTGATTTGCAGAGAACTGGGGAATAAAGACGGTATCCAAATTTCCCTCGGAAATCAGGCTTTGATCTTGAAGAACAAAGGCAAATTGGATGGAGCCGCAGCACTGTTCAAAGAACAGGAACAGATCGTCCGGGAGTTGAATAATAAGGATGCTCTCCAACAATCGCTGGGTTACCAGGCGCAGATCCTGCATACGCAGGGGAAATCGCAAGAAGCCATGGAAATGCATAAAGAAAAAGAGCGCATTTGCCGGGAATTAGGAAATTTGAATGGGATTCAGGAATCTCTGGGTGACCAGGCGATAATCATGCAGAAATGGGGCAAGATAGATGAATCCATGAGCCTTCTTGTGGAGAAAGAAAAAATCTGCCTGCAGTTGAAGAGTGCACGGGGCTTATGCTTGACGTGGGTGTATCAGGGAACGAATTATCTTATCAAAGGTGATAAATCTGCTGCATTGAAATTGATACAGAAAGCATATGATCTGGCGAAACAAAACGGATATCAGGTTCTTGCACAGCGAACGGAAAAACTTCTTGAAAAATTTTCATGATATTTTTCCTGAAAATATTTCTATATATCTATGATTTGGACAGACTGATGTATTTGCTTTTATCAAATCTAAAACCATTATGTTAGAGAAAGTAGAATAGGGCATCACAATCATTGAAGGAGGGCACATGCCACAGCAAGACACACGACAGATACGGGTATTTATTTCTTCCACGTTTCGCGATATGCAGGCGGAAAGGGATTACCTAGTCAAGTTCATTTTTCCCCAATTAAGGAAGCTGTGTGAAGCACGCGGAGTCGCATGGAGTGAAGTAGATCTGCGCTGGGGTATCACCAGTGAGCAATCCGCCGAAGGCATGGTGTTGCCTATTTGTCTGGAAGAGATCCACCGCTGCCGACCGTACTTTATTGGGATCCTGGGAGAACGCTACGGTTGGGTACCGGAAGCGATTGATCCGGTATTGCTCGAACGGCAACCGTGGCTGGCTGAACATAAAGAGCACTCTGTGACCGAACTGGAGATTTTGCACGGGGTGTTGAATGATCCCGCTCTGGAAGGGCATGCTTTCTTCTATTTTCGTGATCCGGAAATAATTAAAAGCTTACCTCCTGAACAGCAAGCACTTCTCAATGAAACGGTACAGCCTGAGGAGATTGAACAGTTTGGTATGGAAGAAGCCCAAAAGAGAGTGGCTGAACGAAAAGTCAAACTGACTTTATTAAAAGATCGCATCCGCCAGAGTAATTTACCGTTAAGAGAAAATTTCCACGATCCACAGGAACTTGGGGAATGGGTGCTGAAAGACCTGACTGCCATCATTGAGCAACTATACCCGCAAGGTTCTCAACCTGATCCACTGATGCGGGAAAGACAGATCCATACTACGTTTGCTGCCAACCGTGCCGGGATCTATATTGGAGGAGAAAAATACTTCAAGCAGCTGGACGATCATGTGTTGTCAAGCCATGTTCCTCTGGTGGTGACTGGAGGATCAGGAGTTGGAAAATCTGCTCTGTTGGCTAACTGGGGATTGAAATATCAGCAGGAACATTCGAATGATCTGGTGATCTTTCATTTCAGCGGTGCAAGTGCTTGTTCAACTGATTGGGCGAACATGCTGCATTATGTGATGGGGGAACTGAAGCGCTTCTTAAACTTGCAGGAAGAAATACCATCCGATGTCAATGCGCTGCGCGCAGCATTTCCTCAATGGCTGTACCGGGCAGGGCGGAAGGGCAGAGTGGTGCTCATTCTGGATGGGCTGAATCAATTGGATGACCGGCAGGGTGCACAGGAATTGACCTGGCTGCCATCACAGCTGCCGGAAAATGTGGCAGTGATCATTTCTACGCTGCCCGGAAAAGTGCTGCAGGCATGTGAAGAGAGAGGATACCCAACGCTTATAGTGAGAGTATTAACATGGGATGAAGAAAAAGAGCTGGCGCAGAAATATCTATCTCGCTACTCAAAAAGTCTTACCGATATGCAACTGCTTAGCATTGTCATGGCTCCTCAATCTTCCAACCCACTGGGATTGCGTATCTTATTGGATGAACTGCGCCAGTTTGGGGTGCATGAACAACTGGATGAGCGAATTAACCATTATATAAAGGCAAATTCTATTCCGGCGCTGCTGGAATTGGTGCTGGAGCGCTGTGAAGGCGATTATGAAAAAGACCGCATCCATCTGGTGGGTGATGCACTGCGCTGCATCTGGGCTGCCAGACAGGGCATATCCGAAATGGAACTGCTGGATATATTAGGGAAGGATGGACAGCCGCTGCCGCAGCGTATCTGGTCACCCCTCCATCTCGCTCTGGAAGGGATGTTATTTGAACGCGCTGGGCTGATCGATTTCTCGCATGGCTACATAAGAAAAGCCGTGGAACAGCGTTATCTCGCTGACGACACCGATAAACAACAAATCCATATCACACTGGCAGATTATTTCATACTGCAGCCGGGTATTCCCAACCGTAAGGTGGTGGAATTACCCTGGCAGTTGCAGCAGGCACAGGCATGGCAGCGTTTGTATGAACTGTTATCTGATTTGGATTTCTTTACGGCAGTTTGGGAGGATGACCATTTTGATGTATATGCATACTGGACCTCGATTGAACAGAATAGTGATTATGACCGGACTGCTGCATATAAGGATGTAATTCAAAATCCGGATGATTATGATCTGTACCTGTTCAACTGGCTGGCTGTGCTCTATAAAGATTCAGGAAAACTACAAGAAGCCTTAAAGGTGCATGAGGTAGAAGAGCAGAAATGCCGGCAGCAGAATGATCGGACTGCTCTACAGCTTTGTCTGGGCAACAGAGCACTGATCTTGAAAACAATGGGAGAACTGGATCAGGCATTAACCCTTTTGAAGGAAAAAGAAAATATTTGTAAAGACCTGGATGATTGGGTGGGATTAACGGCTGCTCTGGATCACCAAGCATTGATCCAAAAAGCATGGGGCAAGCTGGACGAGGCTATGCGTTTATTTACATTAGAGGAAACCTTTTGCCGCTTGAATAAAGATCTGGATGGATTGCAGCGCTGTTTAGGGAACCAGGCGAATATTTTCTTTTCATGGGGAGAATTTAACCAATCCATGCAGTATCACAAAGAAGAGGAGCGTATTTGCCATGAAATTGGCAATTTATATAGCCTGCAGGTTTCTCTTGGGAATCAGGCAAACATCTATCTAAAAGCAGGGGATCTGGGGAATGCCTGGAAATATCATAAAGAGAAAGAGCGCATCTGCCGGCAGCTGGGTGATCTGGATAGCCTGCAGAATTCTCTCGGGAATCAAGCGCTGATCCTGTACCAGCAGGGAAAGATCGAAGAAGCTGTAGCCTTGTTGAAGGAGCAGGAATCCATTTGCCGGCAGTTGGGTAATAAGGAGAGCCTCTCGATATCTCTGGGCAACCAAGCGGCTATGCTGAAAAGTAAGGGCAGGCTGCAGGAAGCGTTGGAACTGCATAAAGAAGAGGAACGCCTTAGTGAGGAAATGAATTCGGCTGAAGGATTATGTTACTCCTGGGTGAATCAGGGCACTATCTATCTCAGGCTGAATGAAAGAAACAAGGGATTGGCATTAATACAAAAAGCATACGCACTGGCGGTGAAACATGGATATACAACGCTTGCTTCTCAAATTAAAGGGAGTCTAATCAAATATTCATAAAGGTTTTTTGGCAGGCAGCCCCACCCGCCGTGGATATGCGGCAGGAGTTGGTTTTACTTTTTCGATGATGACCAGGGTTCGTTCTGCCTCCAGACCGGGGATGGTAACCGGTTCTACCTGCATTTTGCCTCCCCCCAGGATGGCGCAGGCGTTCTTTGCTTGTTTGCTCTCATCTTCTACGGCAGCACTTTTCTGGGCGATGACCAGCCCTCCCACATGCACCAGCGGCAGCAGGTATTCGAGCAGCACGGGCAGTGCTGCTACCGCGCGCGCCACCGCGCAATCAAACTGTTCACGGTAGTCTTTATTTTGACCAATTGCTTCTACACGTTCTGCCATTACACTGGCATCCTTTAGATCCAGTGTCTGGATGATGTGCTGACAAAATTTGGCTTTCTTTTCCACCGATTCCACCAGCACCAATTTGAGGGTTGGGTCCACGATCTTGAGTGGAATGCCTGGAAATCCGGCGCCGGTGCCGACATCAATCAATGATTTAACCTGATATTTTTGCAGGGTGGGCAGCAGGCTGAGTGAATCCATAAAATGTTTGCTTTCGATCTCTTCGGGTGTGCGGATGGCAGTCAGGTTGAAATGGCTGTTCCATTTCAACAATTCATCCTGATATTGATTGAATTGATCCAATGCCGCAGAAGGCATTTTTTCATTGCACAAATTATGAAAATAAGCAGCCAGAGTTGTCATATTCCAATTATAAACACGGATAGCTGAACAATTGGAGTTTTCATGATTAATAGATATCATTAACCATAGTGGAGAAAATGATGATCAGAGAAGAAGAACGATTAATTGCCTGGCTGCTGGAAGAGGAAAATCCCAGCGTGCGTTATTTTACTCTGCGCATGATCCTGGGATTGGCGCAAGATGATGAGCAGGTGCTTGCTGCACGACGCGCCATTATGGGGAGAGAGCCGCTAACCACTATTCTGGCATTACAGGACCCTGCCGGTTGGTGGAATAATTCGGAGACCGTGAGCCTGCCCATGTATCTGAGTACGGTCTGGCAGCTGATGCTGCTGGCTGAATTGGGCGCAGATGACAGTGATAAACGCATCCGTAAAGCTGTGGATCTGGTCTTCAAGAATATTCAGAGCGCTGATGGATCCCTTCCGCATGAAGGAGATACCTTTAAAAAGAAGGGAGCGATGGACCTGATCTGCAATGATGGCATGATCGCTTACGGTTTGGTTGGATTGAGCTCAGAGTCAAAGGATGAACGTATGCAGCGTACCCTATCTTTTCTGGTTTCTGTGTTAAACAGCGGAGATTATAACTGCTGCTTTAACAAAGGTGCAGAGTGCGCCTGGGGAGTGGTGAAAATGCTGCGTGTTCTGGCTCTCATCCCGGAACAAGAAAGGGATGAGAATATGCAGAGAGCTATCCGGCGGGGTGCCGGATACCTGCTATCGCACGAACTGGTGAAAGCCGATTTTCCACACAAACCGGGCGGGAAGGTTAGTGATCATTGGTTCCGTCTGGGTTTTCCGTGCAGCTATCACGCCGATCTGTTGCAAACTGCCTTTGTGTTGACCGCTTTGGGCTATGGAAAAGATCCACGCTTGCGACCGACCATTACTTTTTTACGAGAGAAACAATTGCCAGGAGGGGGCTGGGCACTGGAAGAAACCTGGAATAAGTTAAGTGTGCCATTAGTGAAGAAGAGCAAAGTGAAGCCCAGCAAATGGATCACCTGGCAGATGCTGTATATAATGAAAAATTCATAGGCGGCTGAGTATCATTGAATTCACGATAAAATTATCGGGTTTGACAGAGATCAAAGAGGCTATTAATGGATGAAACGAATATTTTTATAGGGGATCATATCCGTTTGACGGAGATCGATCCGAAAAAAGACGCAGAGGTCGAAGCACAATGGACACAAGATCTTTCCTATGCACGGCTACGAAAGAAGAATCCAGTGCGTCCACTGGCTCCCACGGAAGTGCGCAAAGACCTGGATGAAAAACTAAAAGAATCCGATGAAGGTCGCCGCAGTTTCTTCTATGCCATGCGTGATTGCTTGGAAGAGGATTCTCTGCTGGGATTCATGTATATTACCGAAATTGAATGGAAGAATGGGCAGGGATTCCTGCGCTTACTTTTTAAGAACGATGAGACCACTGCCCTTTATATTGCTGAAGGTCTGCACCTGGCGTTACGTTATGTCTTTGATGAACTCAACCTCTACCATATTTGCATGGAAGTGTACGATTGTGCTCTTCTGCATATTCAAGCGATTGAAAATGCAAAGTTTTCACTTGAAGCACGTTTGAGGGAAATCACATATATCACTGATGCCTATCATGATCGTTTGATCTATGGGTTGCTGGCGGAAGAATGGCGAATTTCACAGGGAGCGGAGCGATGAGCGATCGACTTCAAGGGAAGAAAGTTTATTTACGGGCGATGGATCCGGAAAAAGACACCGAGGTTATGGCAGTATGGCAGCGGGATGCTTTGTATAATCGTTTCATGGATAGCGAAACTGCCATGATGTTTCCCCGCGATCAGATGAAAGAGTGGTTTGAAAAAAGACTGGATTACGTCAATACATTCATGATTTGCCGGGTGGAAGATGATAGGGCGATCGGTTTCATTGAACTAGCAGATTTTGACTGGCACAGCGGGAATGCCTGGATGGGGATCGGGATCGGAGAACGGGAAAATTGGGGCAAGGGTTACGGAACAGAAGCACAGCACATTCTTCTGAAAATGGCGTTCGAAGAATGGCACCTGCACCGTGTATCACTGGCAGTGCTGGGCTACAATGAACGTGCGGTTCGTTCTTATGAGAAAGCTGGTTTTATGTTAGAAGGTTCCTTGCGCGGTTTTGTGCGTCGTGATGGTAAGATATGGGATATGCATATGATGGGAATCCTGCGTCAAGATTGGGATGCTTTGCATCAGGAATAATAAACAACCGGAGAGTACAATGAAGATGGATATCAAAGCAGTTATTTTCGATATGGGTGGGGTGTTCATTCGCACTCCGGATCTCTCTGCCCGAAAGAAGATGGCAGAAAAACTAGGGATGAATGTGCAAAAATTGAACGATCTGTTCTTCAAGAGCCCCATTGCTATTGAAGCGGAGAAGGGCTTGGTAACTCGAGAAAAATTGCTCCAATATACACTCCAACAATTAGGTGGTTCTCAACCAGATGTGGAAGCTTTCGTGGCAGAGTTCTTCAGCAGAGATGAAGAAGATCAGGAATTGGTGCAGCTTGTGCGCTCTTTGAAACCTCATTATAAATTGGCACTGTTGAGCAATGCTTTCGAGGGAACTCGTCAGTGGATGCAGGAACGTTTCACGTTCCTGCACCTGTTCGAGATCAGTATCTTTTCGTATGAAGTTGGTATGCGTAAACCGGATGAGCAGATCTACCGGCTGGTGCTGGATAAATTGCAAGTGGAACCGCAACAAGCGTTGTTCGTGGATGACTTTAAAGAAAATATCGAAGGCGCACAACGGCTGGGCATCCAGACGGTCTGGTATCATTCTCGTGATGTTGCATTTTCTGAATTAAGAAACCGGTTGCTACCCTCCTCTGGATAAGACTTCGGCACTTGTGATATACTCTGGTATCGTCATTTGTCTTGACAGACAGGTGTCTCTTGGGTAGAATTTTCCTGCCCTAAAGAACGGGCCTGTAGCGCAGTGGGAGCGCGCTTCAATCGCACTGAAGAGGTCGAGGGTTCGACTCCCTCCAGGTCCACTTGGGTAAAACAACCGGGCCCATAGCGCAGTTGGGAGCGCGTCTCAATGGCATTGAGAAGGTCGAGAGTTCGAATCTCTCTGGGTCCACTGTAAGAACAGAAGATTAAAAAGCGAGAAGAGGAGTACTATTTCATCCAGCAGCGAATCGGGAGGGAAAGGTGTGAGCCCGGTCCAGCGCCCCTGGAGCGCTTGAGGAA
>JAAZNC010000062.1 GCA_012798455.1 Chloroflexota bacterium
AAGCACTGGCAAAGCGCGGGCATACAGTCACCGTTCTAACTTCCCAGTTCGATAAATCGTTAGCACGTGATGAAATGATGGATGGCGTGCATGTGGTGCGGCTGCCGGTACTGCTGCGTATCAGTAAAGGGGTGGTCATGCCTTCCCTAGGAAGAGTGGCAACCAAATTGGTGAAAGAGCATGATGTCATTCACCTGCATTTACCGCAAATTGATGCGGCTGGCATTGCACTGCGTGGGCGCATCTGGAAAAAACCGACTGTGATCACCTATCATTGTGATCTGCACATGCCGTGGGGTATCATGAGCTGGCTGGCGAATCAGGGTGTCCATTTCATGAATAATCTGGCAGCGCTGTTCACCAATCGCATTGTGACCTATACCCAAGATTATGCGGATCATTCCCCTTATTTGCGTCGTTTCAAGCACAAATTGCATATCATTTCCCCACCCGTCGAACTGCCTGAAGTGCAGCAAGAGGCAGTTTTGCAGTTTGCCCGCGTTCATAACCCGCTCAACCATCATCCAGTCATCGGTATGGCAGCCCGTTTTGCCTCAGAAAAGGGAGTGGAAGTGCTGCTCAATGCCATGGGATGTATCAGACAAGCGTTGCCTGATGCACAGGTGTGGTTCGCGGGTCCATATGAACACATCATGGGTGAGGAAGCCTATTTTGAACGATTGGAACCAGCTATTCGGACACTGGAGCAGGCGGGTGCCTGGACATTTTTAGGCTCTTTATGTCCGACAGATATGGCAGCTTTTTATCCCAACATTGATATGCTGGTTATTCCCAGTTTGAATTCTACTGAGGCGTTTGGGCTGGTGCAAATCGAAGCCATGCTGAATGGTGCCCCCAGCATTGCCTCAGCACTACCTGGTGTGCGACAACCGGTTCTCCGGCATGGTATGGGAAAAGTGACCCCGATTGGAGATGCACAGGCATTGGCGGAGGCAGTGATCGAAATTGCCAATCATCCTTTCAAATATCGCTCTGATCCGCAAGCTATCCGTGAAATGTATGCCCCCGAGACAATTGCGATAGAATACGAACATCTTTTTCAAGAGATCGTGGATGAAATTCGACAACATGAGAAAAAATACTGATAAAGCCCAGGAAAAGGATTATCTGTGGGAAAATTTGATCCGTTTGCCCTCCTTCCGGGCATTTTTAAGAGCCGTGGAAGGGCGCTTTTACAAAGATATCGAATTGAAAGCGCCGGTGCTGGATGTGGGCTGCGGGGATGGCATTTTCGCGGAGATCACTTTCGATAAAAAGATCGATATCGGGTTTGATCCATCATTTCAAATATTGCAGGAACCTGCCAACCAGCAGGCTTATGAATACCTGTTGTGTGCCGGTGGGGCAGGCATTCCATTCCCGGACGCTTATTTCGCAACCGTCATCAGTAATTCAGTACTGGAACATATCCCTGAATTGGATGCTGTTATCCCTGAGATAAATCGCGTATTGAAGACTGGCGGAAAATTTATTTTCTGTGTGCCGAACGATAATCTATTGAAGAATCTGTCGGTGAGCAATTTTCTGGACAAGATGGGTTTGCATAGTTTGGCAAAAAGCTATCGCTCTTTTTTTAATGCCATCTCGCGCCATCATCATGCCGACCCTTATGCAGTGTGGGGAAAGCGATTATCGCAGAATGGATTTGCGATCGAACGCTGGTGGCATTATTTTTCTCCGCGCAATTTGCATACCCTGGAATGGGGACACTACTGGGGATTGCCATCTCTGATCAATAAAAAATTGTTTGGAAAGTGGATCCTTTTACCTCTGCACAGCAATCCCTTTATCCCGGAAAAGCGATTGAGAAACCAATATGAACAGGATATGTTGCATCCCATGGGGAGTTATACGTTCTATATAACCAGAAAGGATTAAATGCAGGGAAAAGAACCCAGTCTCCTGGATTATTTGCGGTCAATTTTTCAAGGTAATCCTGAACAATATAGCATTTATCTTCAGGGTGTAGAAAAACCCGAAGAACCCGAAAAGAGCTGTCTGCAAAGCAGTGAAAAGAACCAGGCAGTCTCCCATGCTTATTTGATCATACTGGCGTTGCTGCTGGCAATGAGCGGGCAGTATTTTCTGGAACCGGTTCGCAGATTAGTTGGCATGGGCGTCTTTCTATATTTTGCGGCAGTCACTGGCATGGTGCTCTTCTTCTGGAAGAATAAAGACACTTTTTCTCCTCTTTCGGAAAAAGTACAAACATGGCAGGTCTCGCAGGAGGTGCGGATTGGTTTTCTGTTCCCCGCTACTATCCTGCTGGCAGCCGCTTTTTGGTTCTTTCAGGATAATCGTTTCACTTTGTTGAATGTGAGCCTGTGGTTGGCAGGCATCATCTTTTTTGTCCTGGCAGTGTGGGAAAAACCCCAAGCGGTTCATAAAACCAAATTCAAAGCTACCCCCTTTTTAATACTGGTAGTCCTGATCGCCCTGCTGAGCATCTTCTTTCGTGTTTATGAATTACAGGCTGTACCATCGCAGATGTTCAGCGACCATGCCGAAAAATTACTGGATGTGGCAGATGTGCTGGATGGGAAAACATCTATTTTCTTCACACGCAACACCGGTCGCGAACCACTGCAATTCTATCTGACCGCCCTCATCATCAAGATTTTCAATACCGGAATCTCATTTTTAAGTTTGAAAATAGGAACTGTACTGGCTGGGCTGTTGACACTGCCTTTTATCTATTTGACCGGAAAAGAACTGGGTGGCAAATGGGTTGGGTTAGCGGCGCTGTTCTTTACAGGGGTGGGGTACTGGCCTAATGTCATCTCGCGGGTGGCGTTACGCTATGCTTTTTATCCGCTCTTCACGGCAGCGACCCTGTATTACCTGATCAAAGGATTGCGCACTCGCAACCGCAATGACTTCTTGCTGGCAGGTCTACTGTTGGGTGTGGGGTTGAATGGCTACAGTTCTACCCGCTTTCTGCCCATAGTGGTGAGCGTGTTCTTCTTGATCTATTTCTTTGAACTGAAAACCAAACCGGAACGGCAACAACTGGTGTGGATGTTCTTGCTGGTGGCGGTGGCAGCTTTCTTTGTTTTCTTACCGCTTTTCCGCTACTGGATTGAAAATCCTGCCTTGTTCAGCTACCGGGCGGCGACCCGCCTGCTGCCCATCGAACAACCTTATCCGGGAAATCCACTGTTGATCTTCCTGCAAAACTTATGGAAAGCCATGACAATGTTCTTTTATGACAATGGAGAGATCTGGGTGCATTCCGTGCCTAATCGCCCCGCTTTGGACGTAGTCAGCGCTGCTTTTTATTTCGTCGGCAATATCTTCTGTTTGGTCAAAGCTGTCAGACAAAAGAACTGGCTGGCAAAGGCAATCATAATCTCCATACCGTTATTATTGATATCCTCCATTCTTTCTCTGGTGTTTCCAAGCGAAAATCCCAGTCTCAATCGACCGGGGGGAGGGTATGTACCGGTCTTTGTGCTGGCAGGCTATGGGCTGGTGAGAAGCATGCAGATCATCCTACAGGCGCAATCCGGGAAGATTTGGAAATATGCGGTAGGTGGTTTGTGTGTGTTGCTGGCTGCCATATGCGGGTTGCAGAACTACGATCTGGTATTTCATGAATATAAGGAGCAATTTGACCTGAAAGCGTGGAATACCACGGAAATTGCAGAGGAGATCCAACGTTTTTGTGCGGAGGGTGGCAATATTGACAATGCCTTTGTCGTACCTTATCCATACTGGGTGGATACACGATTGGTCGGTATCAATGCCGGGTTACCCCGCAAAGATTATGCTTTATGGGTGGAAGATTTTTCCGAAGCGACCGCTGACTCCGGCACATATCTATTTATATTAAAACCCGAAGATGACCAGGATATTGCCTTGGTGCAGAAAATGTTCCCCGCCAATTCGATTTTCGAATATCATTCAGATATTCCCGGCAAGGATTTTATTGAGATACGGGTGAATAAATAGGCTGGACGAATAAAGCAATGAAAAAGAAATTCCAATCCCCATTAATGCAAGGGCTGCTATTACTGTTGATCGTCCTCTTAAGCGGATTTCTACGATTCAGAGGATTGAACTGGGATGATGATTATCACCTCCATCCGGATGAACGATTCTTGACTCTGGTTGAATCAAATCTCTCTCCTGTAGATTCCTTGAAAGCATATTTTGATACTGCCACTTCTACCCTGAATCCGCACAATACCGGAAATACCTTTTATGTCTATGGGACATTCCCCATTTTCCTGGTGCGTTACGTGGCGGAATGGCTGGATCAAAGTGGTTACTCGCAAGTCTATCTGGTGGGACGCGCATTTTCAGCAGTTTTTGATCTGGGCATCATCGTGCTGGTGTACCTGATCGCATGCCGTTTATTCCACAAATCCGAAATTGGATTGTTAGGTGCGCTGCTGTATGGGTTGGCAACCCTTCCGATCCAGCAGTCACACTTCTTTACAGTGGATACCTTTACCAATTTCTTCATCACGGCAGCCATCTATGTGGTCATTTGCATATTTCAAGCGGATTCTGTGTTTCAAGAACGTGGAAAAGACATGTTGCGCTCAAAGGACTTCTGGAATCATGTTCTTTTTGGTGTGATAGTCGGTCTGGCGGCGGCGTCCAAGATCAGTGCAGCAGTGAGTGCGGTATTGTTGTCGTTAGCGATCGTCCTGCGCGATTACAACGATCTGAAGAGTTCGCCAGCCAATCGCAGCCAGGCTTTTTGGAAAATCATGGTTGCGGTGCTATCGTTTTTCATCATATTTCGCGTTTTCCAACCCTATGCTTTTCAAGGTCCCGGTTTCTTTGGCATATTGCCAAATCCCAAATGGCTGGATAATCTGCGCGAATTATCCTTGCTCAGTTCTGGCGATACCTATTATCCACCCTCCCTGCAGTGGGCACGCCGACCGCTGGGTTTTGCCTGGCAGAACCTGCTGATGTGGGGATTCGGGCTTGCCAGTGGCATTCCCGCCCTGTTGGGGGTGTTGGGGATGGGCTGGAAGATCCTGAAGGGCGATTGGAAACCGTATTTCATAATATGGATGTGGATCATACTGTATGGCGGTTGGCAAAGCCTGGTATGGAACCCGACCATGCGCTATTTGCTCTTCATCTACCCGATGCTGGCGATCAGCGCTGCCTGGGTGGTCGAGAATGTTGTCAGGTTCTTGCTAACCAATCGAAAGGTCTTCAAGATCATGATGGCAAGATTGCTGCTGGCAGCAGTACTGATAGGCAGCACTGCCTGGGCGTTTAGCTTCTCCGAGATCTATACCAGACCCGTAACGCGGGTGGCTGCCACCGAATGGATCTATAAGAATGTAGAAGGACCGATCAATTTGCTGGTCAGTGGCGTGGATGAAGATTTCAGCCAACCATTGTCCTATCCCCACTATGTGGATATCACCACGGATGATCCATTGCTGTTTCACTTTAATACGGAACAATCCGGTATGCTGCAATCCATCACCCTCGAGAAGATCCAGAATTACAGCGAATCATATATTGACCAAGTTATATCACTGAAGCTCTACGAACAGGATGGCGATGCACTGGCACTGCTGGATAGTACCCAAATTACCCTGGATAGCTGGGATGGATATGGGCAGATCAGTGATCAGATCATCCCCTTTGGAAATGTGACGACGCTACAGAATGGAAAAGAATACATCCTCCAGATCGAACCTGCCGGGCAGGCTACCGCACTGCGGTTATCCGGTTTTATCATTTCCAGTATAGTTGTTGACTCTGATGTCATAACCCAGACCATCTTTGAATGCGCACCGGCTCTATCCACTATGGATGGTTATAGTGTGCAGTTCACTCCCTTTGAGACCAGTTTGCTGAAGGGGGTGGAATTTTTCCGCATGCTGGATTGGCGTGCTACCCAGCAGGAACAGCAGATCCTGGTTACCGTGAGTTCCACGGATGATCCCATTGTTGAATCCACCCAGGGCAGGCTGGTGGCTGATTTCAGCCAGAAACAGGATTTCCGCGGCAGCAGCTACCAGGTGCAATTTGACCAGCCACTCGTTTTGACCGGGGGTAAAAAATACACCCTCAGCCTGCAGTTGATGCATCCGGGAGGGGATATCGCCATCTATGGCAGTAAACGCTTGAACGAATCCACCTGGGATGATGGGCTGCCGTTGTATATGTTCGGTATGGATCCTTTTAATACCGGCAGCGGCGTTTATTATTCCGACCTGAACCTGGAATTGTATTACGATGACAATGAAACGAAATTGCAGCGCTTTTATAGCTCGCTGGAAGCGGCGGACTATATTTACATCACATCTAACCGCCAATGGGGCAGCACCACCCAGATCCCTGAACGGTTCCCGTTGACAATCACCTATTACCGAGCGTTGCTGGGCTGCCCGCTTGAACATGACCTGCAAGATTGCTACCGCGATGCCCAACCGGGCATGTTCAGCGGTCAACTTGGTTTTGAACTGATCCAGGTTTTTCAGTCCGAACCCGGCATCGCTGGGTATACCATCAACACCCAGTACGCCGAAGAAGCTTTCACCGTCTATGATCATCCCAAAGTGCTGATCTTCAAGAAAACGGCTGATTTCAGTATGGAAAATGTGCGGGCGATTCTGGGCAGTGTAGACCTTAGCAAAGTGATCAATCTCACCCCGGCACAAGCCAGTAAAATGCCGGGGGACCTATCCTTAAGTGCCAAGGAAGAGGAAATTCAAACCAATGGTGGCACCTGGAATGAACTTTTTTCCCGCGACTCTATCTTGAACCGTAACCAGTGGTTGGGATTGGCATTCTGGTATGGGATGCTGTTCTTGATGGGAGTGGTGGTTTACCCGACCACCCGCCTGATCTTTAAAGGACTGAAAGATAGAGGATACGCCTTTTCAAGGTTGCTGGGATTATTGCTGCTGGCTTTCTTAGTATGGATATTGGGCTCACTTTCCGTGCCGGTGAAGCGTTGGCTGATCACCCTGGTGTTTTTTGTGATAGTGGGTATCAATGGCTGGCTGTTTTGGAAGGAACGCGACCCCATCTGCGCTGAGATCAAGGAACAGAAGAATTATATCCTCCAGGCTGAACTGATCTTTTTGGGATTCTTTATTTTCTTTCTATTGATCAGGCTGGGTAACCCGGATCTATGGCATGAGTACAAGGGCGGCGAAAAACCGATGGATTTCGCCTATTTCAACGCCATCATCAAGAGCACGATCTTTCCCCCTTATGATCCGTGGTATGCGGGTGGTTATATCAATTATTATTATTTCGGTTCTCTGATTGTGGGCATCTTCACCAAATGGTTGGGCATCGTCCCTTCCATTGCCTATAATTTCACACTGGCAAGCTTTTTCGCTTTCACGGGTAGCGCTGCCTTCGGGATCGGTTGGAATTTCCAATCTATGCATAAACCGAAAATGGAAGAAAAGACAAAACAATTTGCTCCGCTGCTGAGCGGGCTTGTTTTTGCCGGTGCGGTACTGCTGATCGGGAATTTGGGTACTATCCAGATGCTGTTCAACGGATTCAAGCAGGTAGCTATCAACAATGGATTGAGCAGTAGTGTCTTCTATACCATTGCACAATGGTTCAAAGGTATTTACCTGGTCATCAAGGGAGCGAATTTTACTTATTATCCCGGGGATTGGTACTGGATTCCCAGCCGCGCCATTCCGGGAGAAGCCATCACCGAATTCCCGTATTTCACCTTCCTGTATGGCGATCCGCATGCGCATTTATATGCCTATCCTTTGACCTTAATGGCACTGGGTTTTTTCCTTGCCATTGTTTTAAAACAAGGCAAAGATGAACAGCAGCCCGGCTGGCAGTGGCTGTTCCAGCTTTTAGGTGGGGGGCTACTGGTTGGGGTGTTGGCGGTGACCAATACCTGGGATTATCCGGTATATGTGCTGCTGGGGATTTTAGCGATCACCTATGAGCATTTCCAACACAAGCGAATTTATACTTCTATATTTTTACAATTTTCGCAGCCATATAAACAGGGGATTTCCTGTGTGATTTCCGTTTTGCTGTTTGCCGCATCTTCTTATTTTTTTTATCTACCCTATCATAGCAGTTATGGGGCAGGGTATACCAGTGTGCAAGCCTGGCAGGGAACGCACACTCCCATTTCCTCATTAATAATTCATTGGGGCATTTTCTTGTTCTTCATTATTTCCTGGCTGGTCATCAAAACCCGCAATTGGTTGGCTACTACCCCTGTAACATTTCTGAAGAAGTTGAAACCATATCAAGCATTCATATGGATCGGCATTCTCTTGTTGTTGGCGGTCATCATATTGCTGCTGGTGCGGGGCGTTTCTATTGCGATCATTATCGTTCCTCTGTTGGTGTGGGTTTTGCTGCTATTGTTGGATGACTCTCTGCCATTGCGTGAACGTGTGATCTTGCTCTTTGAACTGGCAGGATTTGCCATGATCCTGATGGTGGAAGTGATTGTATTAAGCGGTGATGTGGGCAGGATGAACACTGTCTTTAAATTCTATCTGCAAGCCTGGACATTCCTGGGGCTCTCGGCAGCCTTTTGTTTTGTCGACCTGCTCCCGCGTGTTCCGGTGGGTGGTTTATCTGTCTGGAAAAAGATATGGCGCGGGTTTGCGATCGGGTTGGTGGTGTGCGGGTTGATGTACCCGCTGGCAGCCAGTATGGATAAAATAACCGACCGCATCTCGGATGATGTTTCGCTGACGCTGGATGGGATGGATTACATGCAAAATTCCGTATTCTGGCAGGATAGCGTGACCATGGACCTGGAGCAGGATTACCAGGCGATCATTTGGATGCAGGAAAATATCCCCGGCTCCCCGGTGATTGTGGAAGGCAATGTCTCCCTGTACCAGTGGGGAAATCGCTATTCCATCTATACCGGCTTACCGGCGGTGATCGGTTGGGATTGGCATCAGCGCCAGCAAAAACAAGTCTTGCCTTCCAATTATGTGACCGATCGTCTTAGCGATGTGGAGAATTTCTATAATACAACGGATATAACCACCACTCTGAATTTTCTACATAAATATGACGTGAAATACATTGTGGTAGGTCAGTTGGAACAGATCATTTACGGACAGGATGGGCTGGCAAAGTTTTTGGAGTATGAGGGTAGCTACTGGCAGACAGTTTTCTCCTATAAAGATACAATTATCCTGAAAGTATTGGAGTAACCATGTACAGGCAGATGCTCTTGTGGTATTTGTGGATGCTCTTGTTGGGGTTGGTCAATTATCCAATATCCGCGCTTCTGTTTTCAAAGTTGAGAACGAAGGGGTACGCCTTCTCAAAAATCCTTGGTCTATTGCTGTGGGGATACCTGTATTGGATCACAAATACCTTGGGTTTATTGCCCAATACGACCATTGGTGCGATCAGCGCACTGTTGCTGGTAATTCTGATCAATGGAGTGATCCTTATCCGCAAACGAGCCCTTATCCGGCAGGCATTGGCAGAGAATAAATGTTTCATGGTAGGGGTGGAGCTGCTTTTTCTGGCAGCATTTGTAATCGCTGCCCTGTTGCGTGCCATGTCACCCAACCTGACCGGCACAGAAAAACCGATGGAACTAGCTTTTATCAATGCCATTTTACGCTCCCCGCAGTTTCCACCCAGTGATCCCTGGCTTTCAGACTATTCCATCTCCTATTACTACTTCGGTTATTTGATGGTGGCACTGTTGGCAAGTGTCAGTGGTGTGGCGGGTAGCGTGGCTTTCAACCTGGGGATTGCGGCATGGGTGGGGCTGATCTGTGTGGCTGCCTATGGTCTGCTGTATGAATTGCTGCAAGTATATTCTGCGCATAGGCATAAGAATCCACATTATCTAAAAAAGAGTATTCTTTTCCTGGCATTGCTGGCACCGTTCTTTATCCTGGTGGTAAGCAATGCGGAAGGGGGATTGGAGATACTGCATGCTTCCGGCGCTTTTTGGAGCACGGATGCGCGGGGAGAACCGCAATCAACTTTCTGGAAGTGGCTGGATATTCAGGAATTGAATCAGCCGCCCTCCGGCACAAGCCGGTGGACGCCCCAGCGCAGTGGGGGCACCTGGTGGTGGCGGGCTTCACGGGTGATAAGTGATTATGACGCAGCTGGAAACTTTCGGGAGGTGATCGATGAGTTCCCGGCATTTACTTTTTTTCTGGCTGACCTGCATCCTCATGTTCTGTCCATGCCCTTCTTTTTGTTGTGTATCGGAGTAGGCTTGAATCTATTTCTGGGTGATTCTGACTGGTTGTATAAGACCAATTCCTGGAGAGATTTCATAAAACAGGGAAAGCTGTGGAGTACGGCAAGCATTTTAGGGGGAATGCTTTTTATGAATACCTGGGATTTCCCCGCCAGTATTGGGATTTTTGCACTGGTCTTTTTACTGCAGAGCATCCATAGCCACAGTTGGAGCTGGCAGATAGTGTGGGCGGTGATTTGGAAGATGGTACTGATGGTCATGGTTTGTGTGCTGATCTATTTACCCTTCTTTCTCGGGTTTGCATCTCAGGCAGGTGGTATCCTGCCCAGTCTAATTTATAGAACACGTGGGATTCATTTTTTGATCATGTTCCTGCCATTCTTGCTGATTCTGTTGATATATTTATGTTGGAGCAATCGCCAACAGAAGGCAGCGGATGGAAAGATCATTTGGTATGTGCTATGGTTTGCGCTAACATTGGGGTTGTTGAACTTGTTTTTCCCTTTATCCAAACAATTATCCATTTCTATTTGGACCGGATTGCAGAATTGGATCGGTGGAGTGCAAGCTCGTCTTTCCACCGCTGTCCAGAGCGCATATGCTTTTGTAGGCATCTATGGAGCGGATGATATAGCATCTTTGGTAACAGAAACATTTTTCCGACGCTTACAAGATTCAAGCGTGGTGATTCTGCTTCTGGTGATGCTTTATTTGGTAGTGCGCTACCTCTTTCGCAAAACTTGTGCCGTTGAACTGACTGATGATAGGAATGTACCCATTCATACTTTTGTGCAGTTTTTGATTCTATTGGGAATCGGTTTGTGTCTGTTCCCGGAGTTCTTCTTCTTAGTGGATGTTTTTCAGAATCGCATGAACACCATCTTCAAGTTTTATTTCCAAGCTTGGATGGTATGGTCAATTGCTGGATCATTTGCTTTGATCGTGTTGTGGAATTCATTACGGGGTCTTAAGGGTTTTGTTTTCAGGATCGTTTCCATCTTCACAATAGCAATTTGCTGTATCTATCCTTTTTACGTGTACCATGATCGTATCACTTACACCGATCCCCGCGATTGGACCCTGGATGGCAGTGTCTATTTAGATTTGTCCAATGCAGGGGACGCTGCTGTAATTGATAAACTGGTAGCTTTACCCTACGGTGTTATAGCAGAAGCTGTGGGAGGCAGCTATAGTGGCTATGCCCGCATTGCGACCAATACTGGTTACCCGAATGTGCTGGGTTGGCCGGGGCACGAGATGCAATGGCGCGGAGGAGCGAAGGAAATGGGTTCTCGGCAAGTTGATTTACAGACCTTATATGAGACCAGTGACTGGTTTGCTGCCAAGAAAATATTGGATCAATATGGAGTTCAATATATTGTGATTGGGAACATGGAACGCAGCGTTTATGCGGTAGAGGAAATCAAATTTAATGAAAATCTAACTCTGATCCTGCAGCAAAATGGCACAACGCTTTACGGATATCCATAAAAGGTTGCCGATGAACAGAATAAAAAAATTCACGACTCTCCAGCTCGCTTATGGAATCATTTTTTTGATTGCCCTTACATTGCGTTTGGTCAATCTTAACCAAGCACCCCTGGCTGAGAATGAAGCGCAGCGCGCTCTGTGTGCGTTGGATATACAAAGCGCAAGCTGTGAGGGTACTGCGGTTATTTATACCTTCTTTACTGGAATCATCTTTGTTATCTTTGGGGATAATAACCTTACTAGCCGTTTTTTACCGGCACTGCTGGGCAGTTTGCTGGTTCTGCTGCCTTTGTTGTTAGAAAAGAAAATGGAGAGAAAAAATGGATTGGTATTGGCTTTTTGCTTGGCGTTGGACCCAATCTTGATCCAAACCTCCCGCAGTGCAGATGCTTTCATATTGGGCATGGTGTTTGCACTGTACACTCTGGCATTTGCATGGCGCCAGGAATATTTCATCGCCCTATTGGTGTTTATTTTTGGAATGCTAAGTGGTACCTCGTTTTGGGGAACGCTATTACTATTGGGTGGTGTATGGTTGATGGAAAAGCTGGTTCGGCAAATGTCTCATAAAGAACCAGAACAGCAGGGGAAATTCACCTGTCCTTTTCAAACCATCAAAACGAATTCACCTATCCTCTTATTCTCTATGACAGTGTGGTTGATCATCAGCACTCATTTATTTACTAATATAGGTGGAATTTTGAATCCCATTCAATCTGCAGCCCTTTTGTTCAAACCTGCTGGGCTGGGGAACTTGATGTTGACGCTTCCTGCCCCATTGCGATTTGCAATCTTTTTGTTTTATTCAGCTTTTGGTCTGGTATTGAGCATAGCTGCTATCTTTCGCACAGATCCTAAGCAATCGATACTGAAGCAATTCACAATGGTCTGGATGGTGCTGGCAATGCTGGTGTTTCTCTTTCCAAAGTTTTCTTTGTACCGGGCAGCCTGGGTGTGCGTCCCAATGTGGTTGTTGGCAACCGCGGAGTTCTTTCGCATTGCCCAAAATACCTATCATAACTGGAAAAAATTACTCATTCCTTGTCTGATCGGGTTGGTGGTCTTTATCTATTTGGCTCTGCAAGTCCTGCGTTTATCTTATCTGATCTCGCTGGGCTTGGATGTGCAGAAGAACTTACTATTATTGGTCGTGCCGATCTTGTTATGTTTGTTATTCATCTTGCTATACAGCTATGGCTGGTCTGGAAATGCTGCCAGACAAGTGGTGGAAGCATTATTTATACTTATCGGGCTGCTGGGGCTGTGGCGTACTGCCAGTCGAGCAGCTAATCTATCCGGTAGTGCTGAATATGAAGTGGTTCGTGAAGCCCTTTATCTGCACAATGCGGATACTTTGCTCAATGAGATTGAGGAATATCGAATTTCACACGGCATTTTTCCAGCTGACCTGCGTATCGGACTCTCACTAGAAGAATCCACCCAGAGCATGAATTGGTTGCTTCGAGATTATCAACTGCAAGAAGTGGTACCAGCTTCGATATTGAACAGTAGTCAATTTGATGTGATGATCACCTATGATATACAGATCAACCCCCCTGTCGGTTTTTATGGACAGGATTTGGAACTTTTAAGCAATGTTAAGGTTTTTAAGGCTGATTATTCTGGATTTCTTCCTAAGGAAATATTAGAATGGTTAATATACCGCAGGGGTTCCCTTGAACTTGTAGATTATGCTCTGTGGTTTAAATTTTAAGCTTTCAGAAAGGCTTTATAGAATTGAATAATGCAATCACCATTGATGGTCCGGTTGCTTCCGGAAAAACTACGGTTGGGAAGGAATTGGCGGAAAAACTAGGATTTCAATTTCTCGATACCGGGGTCATGTATCGGGCGGTTACCCTGGCAGTGCTCGAAGCGGGTATTGATCCGCATGACGAGAATCTGGTCAGCGAAAGAGCGGAACATATTCGCATCGATATCTACCCCCCTAGTAAAGATGATGGTCGCCAGTATGATGTTTTTCTGGATGGAGTGGATGCTACTTGGCCGATCAGGGAAGATCATGTACGGGATAACGTTTCGCTGGTCTCAACCTACCAGCGTGTACGCCAGGCCCTGACTGCCAAGCAGCGCGAAATAGGATTGCACGGAAACATCGTCATGGTGGGTCGTGATATTGGCACGGTCGTGCTACCGGATGCCGCCTATAAATTTTTTTTGATCGCTTCCGTTGAAGAACGGGCAAAACGACGGTTTCTCGAAACGCAACAAAGTGGGAGGAAAACTGATTTGGCAGAAATTCAACGTTCGCTGGAGGAAAGGGATAAGATCGATTCGTCCCGTAAACTAGCACCTCTCAAAGCAGCCCAAGATGCTATCATGATCGATACCAATCATAAGAGCATCTCGCAAGTGGTGGAGGAAATATTGTCTCATATTCATATTAAGGAGGGTTAGCATGTGTGATACCTGTGTAGTACTTTCGAATGCAACCAGGCATGGGGAAGCATTTTTTGCAAAAAATTCAGATCGTGAACCCAATGAAGCGCAATATCTCACTGTAATCCCAGCGCAAGATTATCAGGCGGGAGAAAAACTGCGCTGTACTTATATTGAGATACCTCAGGTGAATCATACCTATCAGGTATTGCTCTCTAAACCCTATTGGATGTGGGGTGCAGAGATGGGAGCGAACGAATATGGTGTGGTGATTGGCAATGAAGCTATTTTCACTAAAGTACCTGCTAAAAAAGAACCTGGATTGATCGGTATGGACTATCTGCGCCTGGCATTGGAGCGCTCTGGTACGGCTTTGGAAGCACTGAAAACCATCACTAGTTTACTTGAACAATACGGGCAAAGTGGGAATTGTAGTGCTGAGCATGGACTGTATTATCACAATAGTTTCCTCATTACGGATGGGAAAGAAGCTTACGTGCTGGAAACTGTAGATAAGATGTGGATAGCCAAAAAAATAAACGATTTTTATGCTATTTCCAATGCTCCCAGCATTACTACCGAATGGGATATGGTCTCGGATGATCTGATTGCTTTTGCATGTGAGCATAAGTGGTGTCAGAATACCAGTAGTTTTAATTTTGCCCAGGCATATTCCGATTTTCTTTTCACAAAATTCAGCCAGGGTTGTGAACGGCGTTGCTATGTTATGGATTTGCTTGAAGTACATCGGGACAAGATTGATCTTTCCCTAATGAAACAGATACTGCGTTCTCACCAACTACATCCGCAAGATAGTTATCCGGATCGCACATTGACAGCCTGGAATGTATGCATGCATGCTGCTCCCGGACCGATCCGTAACAGTCAATCGGTGGCATCACTGATCACGCAATACCGGAAAGATGGGATAATCCATTGGACGACCGGCACCTCTGCACCATGTTTGTCTGTTTTCAAACCGGTTTGGTTATCATCCGGATTGCCGGATATCGGTCCACAACCAGGCCACCATTTTGATGAAAATTGTCTGTGGTGGCAGCATGAGCGCGTTCATCGTAGTGTTTTACGAGATTTTCCCACACGCCATATGCTGCTGGAATCGGCTATTGCAGATTTGGAAAAACAGTTCCAAAAAATGGTGGACGATTTGAAAACCAGTGATGAACAGAGCAGGTTCAAGTTTACGAAAAGTGCTTTCGCAATGGAAAAAGAACAATACTCTAACTGGCTATCCCTGTTAGAACAAACACCTCACCAACACAGGAATGCGTTCTATTACAATAAATACTGGCAGAACAATAATCGAAAAGCGGGTATAACGGTATAAAATAGAGTAAAGTATATAATGAATAGACAATGGATTCATTCTTACAGCAGATCTCATCCAGCTTTGTTATAAAAATCCCGGTTGGTCTTTGGGATTGGCTTTTATTCTGCTTATGGGGGGGAATCCTGGTCTATTTGTTATTTCAATATTATTCTGAATTTCGCGTAGTAGAGAAGAATCCCCTTAACTGGCTCTTCTATATTTTCCTTACACTCATTTGTTCATCTTTATTTCGAGTTGAGATATTCCCTTTCAACATCCATGTTTTTCCCAACGCAGCACAAGGTGGGAATGATTTCTATTTCATCATCTTACAAGCGATTCCGTGGATGGCAACTGCCGTATTCGGTAAGCGCATCTTGAGTATTTCTCTGGCAACGTTGGGTGGTCTTATTTTCAGCGGATTTTATGAGCATTCCATTTTTTATATATTGCTCATGATTTCAATTGCGTTGTTATTCAATCACATGATGGCGTCCAACTCTACTCAATTTAAACGGTATAACAGCCATCCGCTGATCATGCTTGGATTGATGATCATAATTACTTTTCCCTTATTTTTTGGGGAGAGATTTGCTGAAGGATCAGCTCGCGAATTGGCAGTTCGCTTGGATAACAGTCTCCATACCGGGTGGGTGTTCTATATCTCACGCATCAGTGAGCTGTTTTTAGCTGGTTTTTTTTCGGAATACCTGCATCGTAACCAAACATCTCAGAGGAACATCGAAAGTAAGATACGCGGGAAAGCTACGACAAAAACCATGTTTATGCACATGCTAGGTTTGTTTTATTTGACCTTGTTTGTCCTGACTATCTTGTGGAATGTCACCCGCGTGAGTTCTTTGTCAAAATGGAAAACCAGAATGTCCAACAGTATTGAGAATATCAATATGGCGGTTCTATCTGTTTTTACTTCTAATGCTGTTCGTATCGATCAACTTCCCCAAGATGTGGTCCTGGGAAGTGGCTACATTGAACAGAGAGAGATGGTCAGCCCGATTTTTCAGCCAGTTCAAAACTTGGATGCTTTCTATATTTTTAATACGCAAGGAGAATTACTTTTTGCTTATCCACTGATCAAAGAAAGTGACATGCGAATATCCGATGGAGAAGTGGTGGCTTTCCAAAATTCCGTGCAAAATGATTCTATCGAGGGTGCGTTTTCTACAACATTGGATGGATCTGCTTTTGATATCAGTATTATTTACCCCGTACATGGGACATCTGAAGATATAACACGGGTCGTGATAGCCCGCATGGATGTTAAGAACAATCCCACTTTTCTGGCGTTGGCTACATTACTAGACACTACCCAATCCAATGGGGTACAGACCACTTTCATCAATGCCATGGCGAATTTGCGTGTTCCCTGGAATCCATCTGCAGATGGAAAGAATAATGTAGCTGTTGTATATACCCCTATGGGATTGGAAAATTGGGGACTGGAACTATCTCTGGATCGTTCGGCTTTTCTGGAGGATTTTTTTCAATCATTTTTACCTTTTTTTCTAGGTACCATCGTTACTGTACTATTGGTGGGTGGTTATTATTTGCTACGCTGGATCAAGTTGGAAAACGCCATCGCTGTGCTGACAGACCGCTTTTCGCATGATGGTGCAAATAGCGGACATCCGTCTTCACGAGAAGCATTACCAACTTCCTTACAACGTTTTTTGACTATATTAAAAGAGGTTTTCCAACGGTTGGATAAACGTTACCAGGAAACCGAAATTTATTTGGAATTATGGGGTAGCTATGCAGATCCAGAATTATTCAAGGGTATGGTTGAGCAGGCTTTGCAGCCGTTTATACAAGAAGATATGCTCTTCATAAAAGTTGCGATAGAGAACCAATTCTCTTCTCGATCTCCTCGAACCTATACGGCTACACAGGTAGAAGAATGCCAAGTGTATGATTATCTGGATGAGCAGATATTGAATGTGATCGAAGGTCAATCACAATTGGTGATCGGGAATACTGCCCGCTTTCACCAGCTAAATCGTGCTATAGGCAAACCCTTTCCACAGGCACTGATTATTTCTACGTTCCCTATGGATGCACAGCGCAAAGCTGTTCTCTGGGCTGCTTTTCGAAGTACCCAGGAGTTCTCGCAAGAATTCATACACGATTTCTCCGGGAAATTGAAAAAATTTAGCCATCATTTAATTGAAATTGATAAACTACAGCAGTGGCTGATGGAAAAGAATATATTGTCTCAACTTTTTGATGAGTTGAATTTCCCCCTTTTTATCTTTGTGGATCAGAAGCTGATATATGGGAACAAAGCGGGAGAAGCTTTTTTGAAAATTGATCCAAATGAATCACATACCAGCATTGCGAAACGTGTGCAAGAAAATGAAATTTACAATCTTCTTGAACGCAATCTTTCCCAGGCACACGCAATTCTTACAAAAAATATGCCTGGTGGGGAAAAATATGAAATAGAGATCTTCAACAATGCCAATCCACATATCGGGCAGATATCGGTTTTGTTGATGAAAGATATCACTCAAGTAAAGAGACGCGAAGAGATGACTCGTGATTTTGTGACCATGCTCAGTCATGGTCTGCGTTCTCCCATTACCATCATGCAAGGTTATTCAAAGATGTTACCCATGGTTGGCGAGTTGAACCCTCCTCAACAAGATTATCTCGACAAGATCAAGAACGGACTTGAGATCATTACTTCTTTGGTAGAAGGAATTCTGTTAGAAGACCGCATAGAAAATGGGGAAGAGATTTCCAGTGAAGAAGTGAACATTAAACAAATGATCCAGGCGGTCATCAATCAGCTTGAGTCCTTTGCAACGCAGAAAAGAGTGAAGGTACAGGTGATTGATATTGATCCTGGTTTAACCTTGCAAGGGGATAAAATTTTGCTCAACCAGGCTTTCTCTAATCTATTGCACAATGCCATTAAATTCTCCGACATGGAAGGAATGGTGCAGATCCATGCCGTTCAGGAGAATGATGGGACCAGCATCACTATTAAAGATAGCGGACCGGGTATCGCGTCTATTGATATTCCTTTTATCTTTGAAAAATATTATCATCAAAAAGGGCACGGAGAGGATAATAATAAAACTGCTGGAATGGGATTATATATCAGCAAATTTATCATTGATGCACATAGGGGAAATATTTCAGTAGAAAGTGAGCTTGGAAAAGGAACCCAGTTCCGAATCTATTTTTCAAATGATTCCAAGCCTGTAGAAGAAAATAATTGAGTTGGAATCCCCCGTTCGGATTTGTGACAGAAAAACTGGGATCATTCATCAAAAAGATTGAAAATGAAATCAAAATTTATTATTTCTGAATTGTCGAAAAAATATGATTCATTTCTAGTATTGGCTCCAGTATCATTGGAACTTGATACGGGAAAGATCACTACCCTATGTGGACCAAATGGATCAGGGAAAACTACATTTTTGTCATGTTTGTCAGGTCTAATAAGACCTACCAGTGGAGCGGTTTCTGTTGATGGATTTGATTTATATAAAAATGAAGTTGAGTTTCATCGTCGGGTTGTTTTTGTCCCGGATGTTCCTCACTTCTATCTTGAATTGACTGCTTGGGAACATTTGCAATTTGTTGCCATGGCAAATGGAATTATAGAAGACTTCGATCAACGTGCTAAGGCTTTATTAGAGAAACTTGATTTATGGGAAGCAAGAAACCTTTTCCCCCACAATTATTCACGCGGAATGCGTCTGAAAATGGGTTTAGCTCTTGCTCTTATTCGCCCATTTACAGTCATTCTACTTGATGAACCAACATCAGCACTTGATTCTACAGGGGTTGAAATGCTAATAAATGAACTGTGCCTTTTACGGGAGCAAGAAAAAACTATTCTGTTATCTTCTCATGACTCAGTCTTCATTAACCAATTGGGAGACAATAAGCTAAAGATTCATCACGGGCTGATCGAGATAGAGTGATATGAATGCTGTTCATTGGTTGCGCACAAAACAAGAAGAGAGTGAATTCATTTACTGGTTATCGATAGTTTCCTATGATAAGGATGATCACTCGTTCAATAATCACGCATATTTTGTCTATCTCTTATTATTTTTTAGTGTCTGGTTGTTTGTGATGCTAACATTTCTAGCACAGAGTGGTGCTGTTATATTGAAGATCATTAATGCAAATGATCCGGTTTCTGCAGCTACATTTTTGGAAATTTTGATTTTAGGGCTATGGAATCTATTTGCGTTAAGGCAATCTTTGAAACATTGTCCAATATCATTTTCGGAGCAGGATGCTGAGTGGCTGTGTCAAATGCCCGTTAATCGGAGTATTGTTGTAATGCGATGGTTTATTCTACCTTGGCTGAAAAGTGCAATGCTCATCTGGTTGTTAACGATCACTATTGGTTTTTCAGTCGCAGAAATTACTCTGGCTGGTTCACTTGGAACTAATTCAATGGTCAGCTACATCGGATACGGTTTTCGTGCCTGGATCAATGTGATACCGGTTCAATTAACTTTATTTTCTGCACAATGGTTTTTTGGAGTTCTGCGGCTTCAGAAAGATGTTGAGCGAAGATGGTTAAAATTGCCAGTAATGATTATTGCTTTACTCATATTGTTTTTATTTTTGCATTATGCAACCGAACAAAGCTTGAATCTAAACTTTAATGCATTAGCATTAGTTCAAGCTAGTTTTAGGAGAAATAATCTTCCTCTATCCATGCTTGTAAACTGGAGCTTGGCTGTATCTCTTATTGGCATATTATATTGGGTCTCAGGTTCATTTAGCCTTGCCCGTGCTGCGCAAGAAACAAAAGGAATAGGAACTCTCGAAAAAATGTCCCAATTTGGGCTGACGTCTTATACAGATGAACTGAAGGTTCGCCATAGGTTGGGGGTTAGCCACTCGCCATCTCGTATACCGAAGCTTAAAGGAGATGGTGCATTAATCTGGAAAGAATTAATACAAATAAGCCGAAATTTAGATTTCGCATCTATATTCAATTGGATTACGGCATCAATCTTTCCAATAGCTATGATTTTCATTCCTGATCTTGGTAGTCGTGTCTTTTCAATCGCTTTTTGGAGTATTCAATTAGGAAGATTATCCGTGAAACGATTGCGCAATGATCTGGCATGTTGGCAATTAACAAAACAGCTTCCAGTTTTACATAAGAAATTGATTATTTTAGATTTAAGTCCAGGCTGCTTGGCTGCATTTTCCCTAAGCACAGTAGGATTTATGATTATCGCTTTTATCACGAAAAGTACGAATATGGGTTTCCTTTTGTTGATCCCGGGGATGATTGCTGGGGTAGTGGGCATGGCTGCTTTTGATGTGATTAGAAGATCAAAAAGTAACTATCTATTAAATGGTTTTGCCCCAGAAATCAGTGCAGTGGGTTATTTAATGGGAATGCTTACTGCTGTTATACCAGTTGTTCTTCAGTCCATTCTATCTGGTGTATTGAATTTGATTTTTCCTTTTCTCATTAGTCTAATTCTTGGATGCTTATCATTTATAATAGCAATCCGTGCGTATAAGAATATTGACAAGCTGTAAGAAGAAATAAAAAAGCAAACAGGAAATAAGAGTATTTCGGGGAAATTTATGTTATAATGCAAGTTTGTTTTGATAAATGGTAAATCCAAGCGTATTATTTTTTAACTCAAGTGGTATGTATCTAAGGAGGCTAATAAGTGGAAACGAAAAGTCTGATGGCGCTCCGAGTAAGACTTGCATCTCCCGAAACAATCAAGAGTTGGTCTTATGGGGAAGTAACGAAACCCGAAACGATTAATTATCGTCGCCTGCGACCCGAAAAAGATGGGTTGTTTTGTGAGGCGATTTTTGGTCCTACCCGCGATTATCAGTGTTACTGTGGAAAGTATAAAAACCCCCGCTATAAAGGTATTGTCTGCGATAAGTGTGGGGTAGAGGTAACTCGCTCTTCTGTTCGTCGTGAACGGATGGGACATATCGAATTGGCAACTCCGGTTGCCCATATCTGGTACAGTCGGCGTGTGCCTTCTTATCTTGGTTCATTACTTAATATTTCCCGCAGAAATTTAGATCGCGTACTCTACTTTGCACAGTATATTGTCACTTATGTAGATGAGGATTCCAAACAAAAAGCTCTGAATCGCATCGAAGACGAAGTAAGTGTGAAATTCACTGAGCAGATCAATGATTTGAACAGCCGTATTGAAGCGGTGGAAACGGATAAGAGTTCTCGATTGGAAGAGATCAAAGCTCGAAATGCTGAACTAGCTTCCAAAAAAGATGAAATGATTGCGGAAAAGATGGCACCGATCATCAAAGAAGGTCAAGACCTGGAACAATCCATTCAAGAAAAGATTGGCAAGAAAACCCGCGGTGATATCAAATTGAAAACCATGGCTGTTACCATTGTCAATGCCGGTGAGGAAGTTACTTCCAAGATGATCTCTAGTATTCAAAAACATGTTCAGGAAAAGCTGGAATCTGTCGAAGCCGAAGTATCCATTGAGATTGAAAATGAAAAAGAAAAGAACAATCTGTTAATCGAACAAGTAAAAGCAGAAGCTGATCTAACATTGCAGAAGTTATTAGATCAGAAAGAAGAACTGACTACTAAGATCGATCACGAAGTAGATGCACGTCGTGATGAGATTGAAAGTTTACGACCGCTCTCCTTTATCAGCGAGAATAAATATCGTGAATTACGTTCCCATTATGGGCAGGTCTTCCGTGCTGATATGGGTGCAGAGGCTTTTTACGATATTCTCAGTCGTCTGGATATGGAGAAGTTAGCTGAAGAATTATGGATCGAAGTGCGTACCACCAAAAGCAAACAGAAGCGTAAGAAGGCGACCAAACGACTGAAGGTCGTGGAAGCTTTCCGTCGTTCAAATAACCGACCTGAATGGATGATCTTGAAGGTCTTGCCAGTCATCCCTCCTGATCTACGACCTATGGTGCAGTTAGATGGTGGGCGGTTTGCTACCTCAGATCTCAATGATCTATATCGGCGTGTGATCAACCGTAACAATCGTTTGAAGAGATTGCTCGAGTTGGGTGCTCCGGATGTGATTGTCCGCAATGAAAAACGCATGCTGCAGGAAGCGGTTGATTCATTGATCGACAATTCTCAACGAGGTAAGGCTTTATCCCGCCGCGGCAGGCGAGAATTGAAATCGTTGAGTGATATGCTTAAAGGCAAGAAAGGACGCTTCCGCCGTAATTTGCTGGGGAAACGCGTTGATTACTCTGGGCGTTCCGTGATCGTAGTTGGACCGAAATTGAAATTATATCAATGCGGTCTGCCTAAAAATATGGCATTGGAGCTATACCGCCCCTTTGTGATCGCTGGTCTGGTCAAGCGTGAATATGCAGCCAATGTAAAGGGTGCACGGCGTCTGATTGAGCGTAATCGTCCGGAAGTTTGGGAAGTACTGGAAAAGGTGATTAGAGATCGCCCGGTCATGTTGAATCGGGCTCCAACCCTGCATCGCCTTGGCATTCAGGCGTTTGAACCCATTTTGGTTGAAGGCAGCGCGATTCAACTTCACCCACTGGTGTGCACCGCGTTCAATGCTGACTTTGATGGTGATCAGATGGCTGTTCATGTTCCACTTTCGGAAAAAGCAGTCTGGGAAGCACGCAACTTGATGCTGGCATCCAAGAACCTGCTGAAACCGGCAGATGGTGAACCAATCATTTCTCCTTCCAAGGATATGGTGCTTGGTGTTTACTATCTGACTATGGAGCCTGATAAGAAGAAAAAGACCGAAGAATTAATAACTTTTGCATCCATCGACGAAGTAGAATTGGCATTCCAGTTAGGTCAGGTAAAAATACATACCCCCATTCATATCAGGACAAACACTTGGTATGATGAAGATGGCAAACGTTTGATTGAACCAGAAACCCGCATCATTCAAACTTCAGTAGGGCGGGCTATTTTCAATAAGATCTTACCGGAAGAAGTAATGTTTACCAATCGCACTCTGGAAAAGGGTGCCATCAAAGATCTGATTGCAAATATCTATGAGCTGTGTGGAGAAGATACCACCACGCGCATAGCTGACGATGTAAAAGACATCGGATTTAAATATGCTATGCTTTCTGGCACAACAGTGGCTGTGGGTGACATTACCATCCCACCCAAGAAAGAAGAAATCCTGGCCGAATCTCTGGAGAAAGTAGAAGCTATTCAGAAATCTTACCGGCGTGGGCTGTTGACCGAATTGGAGATGGATGAACAGGTAATCAAGGTCTGGCAGGATACCACCAAAGAGGTGGCAGATGCCGTGAAAGAACACTTGGATCCGGGTGGAAATCTGGCAACCATGGCTAACTCCGGTGCTACCAAGGGTGGTTTCGGACCTATTTCACAACTGGCTGGGATGCGTGGCTTGATGGCAGACCCGGCGGGAAGAATTATCCGCTTGCCCATCCAATCGAACTTCCGTGAAGGGCTAACTGCTCTGGAATATTTCATCTCTACGCATGGTGCTCGTAAAGGGCTGGCAGATACCGCTCTACGTACAGCGGATGCTGGTTATCTCACCCGGCGTTTAGTTGATATTGCCCAAGATGTTATTATCAATGCGGACGACTGTGAAACACAAGAAGGATTGTGGATCAGAACCTCCGACGATATTGCAGGACAAAGCATTCAAGAACGGTTGAAAGGACGCCTGTTAGCGGAAGCAGTAGTGAATCCTGTGACAGGTGAGATTTTAGCTGACCGGGATGAATTATTGACCATTGATCTGATTAATTCTATGCTTTCGTCTGGAATTACCGAAATGAAAGTTCGTTCTCCTTTGACCTGTGAACTACGACATGGAATATGTTCGAAATGCTATGGTATTGACCTTGGTCGCGGCAAGATGGTCGAGCCCGGAACCGCGGTGGGAATCATTGCTGCCCAGTCCATCGGTGAACCAGGTACCCAGTTGACCCTGCGTACCTTCCACACGGGCGGTGTGGCTGCTGCAACTGATATCACCACTGGTCTCCCCAGAGTTGAAGAGCTTTTTGAAGCACGAAAAACTCCGAAAGGAGAAGCTATCATTGCTCCTATTACCGGAAAAGTTGCTATTATCTCGTCCAATAATGCCAGCGATCAAAATAGCATCCGCATTACCTATAGTGAGTTGATTCGTGATGAATATACTGTACCGGAAGAGTGGGAGATCCTTGCCAAGGAAGAGATCACAGTAGCTGCTGGTGATGTACTGGCAAAGAATGAAGAACTGACTATTAATGCGCAACATGCAGGACGAATACGTTTAGATGATGATCGTACTATTGTGGTGAGCTATGATAGTGTTGAGGAAGAGGAGATGGATATCCCCTCTACCCTGCGTATCATTGTCAAAGATGGTGAAGAGGTGGAGGCAGGTCAGCCCCTGACCGAAGGTTCGATCAATCCGCATGAACTCTTGCGTTTGAAAGGACGTGATGCAGCCTATCATTATTTGCTAGAAGAGATTCAAAACGTTTACCGCGCCCAAGGGCAAAATATCAATGACAAACACTTTGAGGTGATTATCCGCAAAATGTTGAGCAAGGTGACTATCATCAGCGCAGGTGATACTGATTTGCTGCCTAATGAAATGGTAGATCGTTTAGAGATTAAAGCTATCAATGAAGAAATCATTGCACAGGGCAAAAAACCTGCTCGTTACATTGATGTATTGCTGGGTGTGACCAAAGCCTCATTGAACACTGATTCCTTCCTCTCTGCTGCCTCATTCCAGCACACCATCAAAGAACTATCACGCGCTGCGATCTCGGCGGATAAGGATCCATTATATGGATTGAAAGAAAATGTGATCATCGGAAAGTTGATCCCTGCCGGCACTGGTTTCTCCGAAAATCGTATCTCTTTGATCGAATCCATAGCTAATGACGAACCGATTGAACCAGCCCACGTCAGAACACTTGAGATCCCTACCGATGAAATATCATTTGATGAACTCTCCGATCTGGATATCACGGATCTTGATCTTGAGGATGATTCGACCATGGATGAATTGGATCTTTTGGATGACGATTCTGATGACGATGATCGGGATGAAGAATAAAAAAGGATTAAAGAGAGCCGAGGAATACCCTCGGCTTTTTATTAACGCTTTAGCGAGTTGAGGGCTGAAAGCCCGAAACAAAAAACCGCCCGCTAAGCGGGTGGAAGAGAAGGACTTATAGAAAAAGGGAGTCACTCCCGATAAAATGATGGAAGTTCAAGCCATCAAAATAAGGAGGAGTGACATCCGTGGATAAAAGTTTAGCACACACGAAATGGATGTGTAAGTATCACATCGTATTTACACCGAAGTACAGGCGGAAGATAATCTATAACAAGATGAAGGGGGATATCGTAGAGATAATCAAGGAATTGTGCAAGTGGAAGACCCCTTCAGGGGTAGCTAAGGAATCGAAGCACCAGGCTTGAACGAAGAGAAAGCAGCACTTTTAGATGCTGCAAGTAACAAGCCCTTATAGGGCTAGATCATGCCACCCGCATAGCGGGTGGTCATGATTATTAATACTGGATGGAGAAGAATAATGATAGCTGATCTTCTTATCCCGTAATCCGAGGGTATCTTCAATTTGAATGGACATGGAGGTTGTGGAGATCTTCCACACCAATTTTTTTGTGCTGTCTGACCCGCTGAATGAGTCTAATGTGAATGTGGCAGAAGGGTAGAGAGTGGTGAGTAGAGCAGCATACCAGCTGTTGAGAGCTGATTTTCCTTGAATGGTTTTTTTTGAGGTCACAAAGACTGCATTGTCATTATAGAGACTCAAAATATTGGAGATCACTCGCTGGCTCATATACTGGATGAATAATTCACAAATATCAAGTTCCGGTTCGGGAGTACCTGGCCATGGATAATCTGCAATAGCTTGCCAGATAGCTGGCAGTTTAGCACGGCAGTAATCCCAACTCCAGAAGTTGGCAGCTGGCATCTCCAGAGATAACGCCGTATCCATGAATTCATTGACATCCGACACGGTAGGGATCCATCCACTGGCAGCATAGGCTGCTCCGGTAGGGATGATGGAACGGAAAGGTGAGATAAGCTGAAATTCTTTCAAGCTGCGGTTTAGCTGTTCTCCGGGATTATGTGCCTGTTCCCAGTAAACCTGCGGCATATTGAGATCACATTTCGAAAGAAAGTTTGTCCATGGCAGAGTGGGGTGATAGTTGGGGTAACGATAAGAGCTCAGTGCAATCGGGAAATCTGGCAGAGCAGCACGCAGTTCGTTCATGAAGGTTTTGGCTGACGTGTATTTGTCCTTGTAATCTCCCTCTGCATCGATAATATAACCGTCTAGTGGTAGACGGGTGATTTGACGGATAGCTGCTTTTGCCTCATCTTTAGGTAGATCACCATAAACGTAATGCCAGCCCCAGGGACGAATGCCCCTCGCCAGAAGAGCCTCACAAACTGGTGCGACCAGATCCTTTTTGGTGGTACTGTCATAGTTATAGTCATAGATGCCATTGGCGATCTTGATCAATACATGCTGCAATCCAGCTTGTTGCGCCACCGTCGCAATGGTAACTGGATTACCACCCTCGCAATTTGGTATTTTCCAGATATAAAAGCCTTTTCCGTAAATAGCGCTCATGGTTTTCTTCCAATCATTTTTCTAATCCATATAGTTGCAAGTTATATACCTATCTGGTTTTTAACTTGATAAAAGTCCACACCCAGGCGAATAGCTCACGGAAATTCCACCACAATAATGAGACTTTGCGAAATTTCTTGGTATCAGCAGGAACCCCGATTGTATCCATCTCGAGATATGAAGCAATGGCAATGGCACGTGGGAGATGAAAACGTTGGGTTACCAAGATAGCAGAGGAAATTTGATAGATATCCTTGGCACGTTTCAATGAATCGAAAGTGGATATTCCCGCATCATCCATAACCAATAGTTTAGGTGAAATTCCGCGATTGGTCAGGTAGGTATTCATTGCTTTGGCTTCGTTGTGATGGGTGGTCTTTCCGCCACTCAACAATACTTTTTCAAAGTTATTAAGGTTCAATAAATGGATGGTCTTATCCAGGCGATCTTGCAGGACTTTGGTGGGAAGATCATTAGGGTTGACTCCTGCACCAAAGACAATAATTACATTATATCTTGACGGGATCACTTGTTCCGTTTTGATCTTGACACGAGTCTTATTTAGGAGTCCCAGGCGGAAAACGATCAAAATAAATAATACAGAAAAGAAAAAGATGCCTACCCATTTCAAGAAAAATTGCATGAGATTTAAAGACGCCTTGTCCAAGAATCGTTGGCGTATTTCTCTTCAACCAGTTGCTTGGCTCTCCCTCTTTCACTATCGCTTAAATGACCGACCCTGATCTCTACACCCAGTGCATTACCAAATCCGCAAACAACCGCTTGTGCAGCCTGCTTCCAGGTAATTTTGTTTGTACTGGCTGCAGCCAGATTGGTAGCCCTTGCACGAAGTTGAACGGCTGCCTGATTTCTTTTCTCGTCATCCTCGAAAGCAAGTACTTGAGTAATACGGCTGATATCACCGTATAAAGGAATTGCTCCATGTTGCAGCACGCCATTGACTTTGCGTGCTTGAGCACTTCCAATGATCTTTTTATTGTCAAGCTTGATTTCATAATCAGAAGGAACTTCAAAGCAAATAGGATTGGAATTGTCCCTTTCTGATGCGGTTTTCTGTGGCTCAGAATTTACTGCCAGACCGAGATTTTTCAGCGCTGCTATCAAACCTTGTGACAGATGGCGGTAGCTTTCAAGGACGGAGCCTGCTGTATGGTCATCATCTTTGGATGCGCAGATGCAGTAGGTTAGTTCGTCTGCATGTAATATGGCTTTTCCACCCGTTGGGCGTCGCACTAATCCCCACCCTAAAGTTTGCAAGCGAGTTTCGTCTACATCCGATATGGTCTGTGATTGACCGAGGGATAAACAATTTGGATTCCAGGCATATAGACGCAAGGTGGTTGGTTGCAACGCGCTGGCAGTTGCTTCTAGAATAGCTTCATCAACTGCCATGTTCCAGGCTCCTTCTGATGGAGCATTAATGATAAGTCGCCAAAAGTTGCTTTCCATTGTGTTACCCTAGTGATTATAATCAAGATTGAATTTTACAATAGAATATCGGAAAACAAATGAATGTACAAAAGATCATCCAAATAATGAATCCCCGTGAAACCGTGGAAATCTATCTACCGGATGGACGTACCTATGAGGGAATGCGTAATACTCCTATCTGGGAATTCATGAAGGCATTGCCGGAATGGGAACAGATACCCATCGTTGGTGCGGTGATCGATGGGGAATTGCGTGAACTGACTTATCCGGTTAAGAAAGATTCCTATGTTAAACCGGTTAATATATCTGATTCTGATGGCTCAAAGATCTATCGGCGTTCTCTGATCTTTCTATTGCAGGCGTCTTTCGAGGATGTTTTTCCCGAAATGGAGTTAACGGTCGACTATTCCGTACCGAGTGGCGGATATTTTTGTCGTGTGCGCGATCTTGAATCACTTTCCACAGAACAAGTGAAACAAGTGGAAGCACGTATGCGTAATCTGGTGCAGAAAGATCTGCCGATCAAACGTGAGGTCGTTTCATTGGATGAGGCACGTACATATTTTAAAACTAAACGCTATGACGATAAACTACAGCTTCTCAAATATCGTAATAAACCGGACCTTGTCCTTTATCAACTCGAACAACATCGTGATTATCACCATGGTTATATGGTTCCGTCAACCGGTTTCATAAAAGTATTTGAATTAGTCCCGGTAGAAGAAGGATTCATTCTTCAGTATCCTCGTCGAAATACCCCTACTAAACTACTTCCCATGCCACAGTACACAAAATTGCGCGGTATATTTCACCAATATGGTGATTGGTTATCAAATTTGGGTATAGGTAGCGTTGGAACACTCAATGATGCCATTCTCGATCGCGGTATTCATGAGATTATTCTGGTATCCGAAGCTTTGCATGAACAGAAGATCTCCGAAATTGCCACTCAGATAGCCAATAGCAAACCGGAAAAGAAACTGGTGTTGATATCAGGTCCTTCCTCATCGGGGAAGACCACTTTTTCCAAACGTCTGGCTATTCAATTACTTACCCACGGAATCAAACCTTTTGCATTGGAAATGGATAATTACTTTATTGACCGTGATAAAACTCCCAAAGATACAAATGGGAATCTGAATTTCGAAGCATTCGAAGCCATCAATCGCAACGCACTAGAAAAAGATTTATTGACATTGATGAAGGGTATTCCAGTTCAGCTTCCTAAATTTAATTTTCATGATGGCATCAGTGAACCGGGGGAAACTGTTATCTTAACTGGGGAACAAGTGATAATCATGGAAGGTATTCATGGCTTAAACCCAGCGTTGTTACCTCAGTTCCCACCACAGTCGATTTTCCGTATCTATATTTCCTGTTTGACTCAATTGAATCTGGACCGTTTTAACCGTATCTCCACTACCGATACGCGCATGTTGCGTCGGGTTGTGCGAGATTCATGGGCACGTAGTTTTAGCGCGCAGCGTACTATTTCAATGTGGGAATCGGTCAGGAGGGGGGAGCGGGAATATATCTTCCCTTACCAGGAAAATGCGGATGCTATTTTTAATTCAGCACTGGTATATGAACTGGCAGCTTTGTATCCCTACGCTGAACCGCTGCTTCGCCAAATCCCTTTCGGTACCGAAGAATATCGCGAAGCAAAGCGATTGTTGGCGTTTCTAAACTGGTTTATCCCAATTGATCAGGAATTGATTCCTGATAATTCCATTTTGCGAGAATTCATTGGTGGATCGGTCCTCGCTGACTTCAAGATCTGGAATCACTCCTAACGATCAATTCACTTTGCTTTTTGCGATGAATTGTTTGATAGCTTTTGCAAGACGGCTGATGCCTTCGTTGATCATCTCTGGAGTAGGATTCGAAAAGTTCAGGCGCATGGTATTATAATGACCACCCTGTGCGTAGAATGAATCGCCCGGGACAAAAGCGACTTTAAATTTCAATGCTTCTTCTAGTAATTCACGTGAATTAATGCATTCTGGTAATGCCAGCCACAAGAAAAGACCACCTTGTGGATGTGTCCATCTAACCCCCTCTGGCATATGTTCTGCAAGAGTGTCCAGCATGACATCCCGGCGTTCGCAATAAATCTTGCGAATGAACTTGACATGTTCGTTGATAAAACCATCTTTTCCAACCTCATACGCGATCATTTGATTGAAGGTTGAGGTATGTAGATCTGTACCCTGTTTGGCATTGATCAATTTATGGATGACTTCAGTGGGAGCAATGATCCAGGCTAACCGTAATCCAGGCGAAAGTGTTTTTGAAAAAGTGCCCAGATAGATGACATTGCCTGAATAACAATGTTCCTGTGCTCTGGTTTGGCTGTCAAGTACCACAATACTAGGTTGGTGTTCTCCTTCAAAACGTAATTGTCCGTAGGGATCATCTTCGATGATCGGGACTCCATATTTTTCGGATAATTCGATCAGTTGCAACCGACGTTCAAACGAAAGGGTGACACCGGTGGGATTTTGGAAATTGGGCAGTATATAAATAAATTTCGGGCTGATACGCAGGGTTTTTTCTAATTCGGAAGTGATCATACCCTCTTCATCGAAGGGTACTGGGATAAACTCCGCACCATAGGCATTCCAGGCTTGAAGCGCGCCCACATAGGTTGGATCTTCCACCACAATGCGGTCCCCGGGATTGATGAATATCTTGCCCAGTAAATCGAGACCCTGCTGAGAGCCGGAAGTGATTAGGATATTTTCTGGAGTGATCTCAATGCCATAGCGACTGGATTGGTGCATGATCATTTCGCGCAGTGGATAATATCCATCTGTGGAACCGTATTGCAGTGCCATATCCCCCTGTTCGGTCAAGATGCGATTGCAGGCTGCTGTGAATTCCTTGATTGGAAAAGCATCTGGTGCGGGCATTCCGCCTGCAAACGAAATGACATTTGGTTCTTCCGTAAATTTCAATAATTCACGGATTACGGACCCTTTCATTCTTTGCGTTCTCTGTGCAAAACGATTATCCCAAGATGTTGCCATGGAATCTTCCTCCTCTGGTTTATTTCATAAAACGGCTGACTATGGTGGCAATGGAAGGCAGGGAAACCCTATCTCCCCTGCATAAATTATGAAGATCAACAGATTCAAGATTTTCTTTATTCTGATAGATTAATATCTTGGTTCCCTCGGTCGCGTATTTGTTTTCCACAAAAGCCTGTCCTGTCAGGAATTCTTCCTGGTCAATTGCACAACTAGTCACAGTACCAATAACTTTTCCGCGTTCATCCAATACCGAGTCGCCCAGATGTGCCATTTTGACGCGTTGCTGATCAAATCGAAAGCGTACCACTACACCGTTCCTCTTCATTTCTGATGCCAGGTACGCGTCCCGCCCGATGAACCAGGGTTTATAAACTTTAACAAACAAGGAGAACCCGGCTTCATTTACTCCCAAATTCAGCATCCCGCCCATTTCGTGACCATACAGCGGTAATCCGGCTTCCGTTCTTAACGAGTCACGTGCTCCTAATCCGCAAGGAAGTAACCCCAGCTTTTTGCCTTTCTCCAGCAGTTCATTCCAGATCTTGGGAGCCTGGTCAGGATGGATAAATAGTTCAAATGCCATCTTTTCCCCGGTATAACCAGTTCGGGAGATAATGACACTATTATTATGCAACATTCCTACACATAATTTGGTTCGTTTTAAAGCGTTAATATGCTTGACTGTTTCTTTATCCCATCCTAGGCTGCATAAAATCTGGCGTGATTTAGGTCCTTGTAGAGCGATATCCACACGCATACCTTTTCCTTCGGCGGGATCTTTCAGATTGTGCAGTACTACGTCTCTGCCATAGGCGGACGCAGACGGATTTTCACGGTCTATTCGCACATCCCCTTTTCTAACTGCTTGAAACCAGTTCCAGTCTTTTTGTTCATTAGAAGCATTGACAACTACCAGGTATTCATGTCGTGCATAATGGTAGACAATAGTGTCATCAATTACATTGGCATCTGGATCAAGAAAATGGGTATAACATGATTCTCCGATTTCCAATGAACCGATATCGTTTGCGCAAACACTATCCAGAAAAACTGCAGCTGCATCTCCTTCAGCAAGAAATACTCCCATATGAGATACATCGAACAATCCGGCAGCACTGCGTACAGCTTTGTGTTCATCTACTACCGATGAATACCATACTGGCATTTCCCAACCAGCGAATGGCACCAACTTGGCACCTAGGTTCAGGTGTTCTTGGTAGAGGCAGGTATGTTTCAATTCTTCAGTTTCTTCACCTTTCCATTCAAAAAGAGGAAGTGCAGCTACATTTTCAACCTGCTCCGTTTTTCCAATAAAAAATGGCTTTTGTTTGGCAGAGATGACGTCAGCCGATTTTAATCCTTTTTCCGGTTTGGTTTCCTTGATGATAATTGGACCGGGTAATTTCTTCATTAAATCCTCATCAAATTTGATGAATCCATCCGAGAGATCACGTAGCCAATTGATCACTAACCCAGCCGATTTTGAAGGTATTATGATTTGATAACCATTCTCTATGCCGCAATTTGCGAGTGAAAACTGATATCGTTCTCCATCAATGAACAGCGATGCTGGCATGATCTCATTCATCTTTAGCTGTTCAAGGTTTTCTATTAGAACATAGTCAAGGAATTGGCGTACCTGGGTGCCATTGATTGAAAAATAAAGTTCTTTTTCTTGGGTAGTGTTGTAATCATCCAGATAATAGAAGAAGGGGTAGGGATGGTCTTCGATTGAGAGATCACTACCTGCTTTTTCTGCTAGACTGCGAATGCGCATTTTTGCATCTTCTAGAGTGGAAAAAGAAATCTTGGCACGCAAGCTATCGCTCTTACCACCCGGGAGATAATACGGTTCGATGGCATTAAAAAGATCGGCAATGATATTGGCGACTTCCCGCAGGTCGTCTTCACGAAGACCACGTTGACTCACCCAGGGTGTGCCCATGCGCACTCCCCCTGCTTTGAAAGCAGATTTGTCACCGGGGATGGTATTGCGGTTTGCCACGATACCTGCAATATCCAAAATACGGGCGGCGATATCACCGGATAGGGTAGCTCCATCCTCGCCGGTCACCGTTTTGCAGTCAATATTAAGAAGATGGGAATCGGTACCACCAAAGGCAAGGCGCAAGCCCCGTTTTTTTAGTTGGTCTCCCAGTGCTTGGCAGTTCAATATGATTTGTTGCTGTAAAGCATTGAATTTTTCTGTTTTGGCAATCTTGAAGGCGGTCGCCATGGCAGCAAAAATCTGCACATGAGGACCACCCTGTTCGCCTGGAAAGACCGCCTTATCAATCTTCTTGGCAAGAGCTGCATCTTTAGTGACAATACAGGCACCACGTGGACCACATAGGGTCTTGTGCGTTGTAAAAGTGATCACATCTGCAATGCCAAATGGGGAGGTGATTACTTTGGCAGCGATCATCCCTGCAATATGGGAAATATCCGCAAACAGATAAGCCCCTATTTCATCTGCGATCTTGCGAAATTCCTGCCAATTCGGAATCCAGGGGTAGGAAGAATAACCACAGATGATGATCTTGGGTTGGTGTTGCTGAGCCAGCTCACGTACAGTCTGAAAATTGATTTTTTCAGTTTCTGGGTCAACAGAATAATGAACTGCATTGTAGAGTTTCCCTGAACGGTTTACCGGGGAACCGTGTGACAGGTGTCCCCCATGGAATAGGTCCATCCCCATGATGGTATCACCGGGATTGATCAGTGCTTGATAGACTGCATTGTTGGCAGGCGCTCCGGAAAGCGGTTGTACATTCACATAGAAATCCTGCGGATCCATCGACTCGGGGCAGAATAACTCAGCACAACGCCGGCGGGCAAGGGATTCAAGTACATCAGCGAATTCGACGCCCTTATAATAACGGGGGTCTGAGTAACGACGATAGAGTGCCAGCTGTTCATCGAAATCCAAGATTTGGTTTTGGTTTTGAGTGCGCATATAATCCGGTGGATACCCTTCTGCATATAAATTTTGCAACACAGAGGAGAGGCTATAGCGCACACTGGCAGGTGCTGAACTTTCGCTCGGAATAAAGATCAACTTCTTGATTTGGCGTTCTTCTTCCAGTTTGATCAGATGCTGCACTTCAGGGTCGATCTGTCCTAATTCTTCACGAAATAGATAATCATATTTATTTACATTCATAAATAGAATCCTTCCTGTAACTTATAAAAAAACACTTGTCCTTAGAGAAAGAGACAAGCGTTTTTTCAATCTCTGATTAATCAAACACAAGTAATATGGGTAGCAATACCATGACAATCATTATTCTACGGTCTCCAGGTTTCTGGGTCAAGGTAGGATTATAAAAGAATTCCAGAAATCTATCACCATTATGATTTCATGTGATTTTTGATCCAATCCAGGGTAAATTTGAAAACCTGGTCTTTCTCGGGTTCGTTATGCACTTCATGATAGAGCCCATCCCAAATTTTATAGGTTCCATTGGGAACCGACTTCATAAATGCATCTACTTCTGCTTTGCTGACGATCCTTTCCTCAGAACCGATCATCATTAACAAAGGTTCTTTGAATTCGGCTGCATGTTCCCTAATATAGGCACCCGTGTCTGCCATGAAGACACCCAGACGGGTTGACGCTTTCCCGAATACAAGAGGATCGGCATTGTAGGCGTCCACCACGCTTTTATCGCGGGAAAGGAAATTGCGGTCCAGACCGCTATCGATCGCGAGGCGGGGCAGAATTTTATCCATGAACTTTGCCAGCTTTTTGGTTGAGTCACTCATGGGAGTGGCGGTGTCAATCAAGGGGGATGTGGTAATGATACCGTTGAATGTTGATCCTCTTTTCAAAACATAAGATAGCACGATCATTCCCCCCATACTGTGACCGTAGAGGAATACGGGTTTATCGTCCAATGCTACTTTGATGTTTTTCTTAAATTCATCGATATCATCCCAGAAAGTGGTCTGTGTGGGAATATGTCCTCGTGGTCCAGCTGATCTACCGTGACCGCGCAGGTCAAATGCAAAAACTTGGATTTGATGGTCACAGTAAAATTCCGCCATATGCGCATATCGACTGCTGTGTTCGCCAAAACCGTGGATCAAGATAATAGATGCCTTTGCCGGTTTTTCCGGCATCCATTTTTGTGCGAACATTTTTGCTTGGTCAGATGTTATCCATTCCCAGGTTTGATGAATCATAAAGGCCTCCTTCGCTTGTAACGATTCAAGTTATCAGTGGTTTTAACACCATTGATGATAAGATTAAACAAACAATTCAAATTATATGTCAAATAACGAAAAGCAAGATATTTCCATGGAAGATGTTCTGAAAAAAGCGATCGATGGTGACCTCGATGCTTTTTCGGCGCTGTATCAGGAAAATGTACAGCGAATTTATAACTATGTCTACTACCGGACTGGCAATCAGCATGATGCAGAAGATATTACGGCCAGGGTTTTTCAGCGAGCGTTAGGGCACATTCAAAAATACGAGGACAAGGGAGTTCCTTTTTCAGCCTGGTTGTATCGGATCGCTCATAACCTGGTAGCAAACTGGCACCGCGATCGCAGTCGGAAGCAGGAAATATCCATTGAAGACGCTCCATTGCAGGTGCCGGGATACGAACTGCCAGAGTCTTCTACGATCCGTAATCAGGAGATCAGCGGTTTGATGGTGTATGTACGTACCCTCCCGGCCGATCGACAGATGCTGTTGATCTTGAAATTTGTGGATGATTTGACAAATGTAGAAATTGCGGAGATCATGGGCAAGAGCGAAGGGGCGATC
>JAAZNC010000063.1 GCA_012798455.1 Chloroflexota bacterium
CATTCCAATAAAAAGATCTCTCTCATAGGATGCCTGGTTCTCGGAACTGCCATCTTCCCACACGACCACCCGCAGGATCATATCATTATCGGTCGCAAATAAGATGTTGTACCACTTGTCCGGTTCGAATTGGAAATCGCTCATCTTCTCTTTAGTCACTTCCTGGACGTATATGCAGTAAACACCATCCCCTTCAAAGCTGATCACGACCTCGCCCATCCCCATAAACGTGAATGAAAGATTGCCGACCGGATCAAGCATAAACCGCATCCAAAAAGCTTGCTGCCGGCGTCCGTCGCCGCCAAAATCTTTGAATCGCGTGTTGAGCGGCATGTATGCGCCTTCTGCACCGGAAGCAAACTGAAAATAACCATCGCCTAGTTCTTTGACATCAACAAAGCCGAATTGCCCGCCCATATTCTCTGCCATTTGCTCAACACCTTCATGGAATAACTCCACCGGGTTTTCAAGCACCCCATTCACAACTTCTTCCTGTATTGGGGAATTGGCGATTTCTGGCTCATGAGTTGGTTCCTGGGTGGGAATTTCTACCGTTTCCTGCTCCGGGATTTCTGTTTGCATCACTTCTGGTTCAACAGTTTCCGATGGGGTACACGATGCGAGCAGTAAGACTGATGCTATTAACAATGTTATAAAACTATTTCTTTTCATCTTCACCTCAAAGTTGAGCTAATTGGAATTAATATGCTTCACGAATTTTATCATACTCATATTTTCATTGGATTGGTGGATGATTCAAAATAAATAAAGAATTTCGTAAAATACTCTCATAAGGGATTTTGAGCCCTGTGATTTACACAGGACTCTTTTTATTTTAGGAGTTCAATAGAAAAAGAATAGGCATCAAACTCACGATCTTTTTTCTCATTGAGCATTTAATATTCTTTCCACCTTTCCTGGTGGTATTATTCAAATGAATGGAACTCCATTCATAAAAAACAATATGATCAAGAGGCTTTCCTCTTGAATGAACCTGAAAGGATTATTATGAACCCACAACAATTAAAGCGTATGCAAGCGGGAAAAGGTTTCATCGCAGCGTTGGACCAGAGCGGCGGGAGTACACCTAAAGCGCTGCTTCACTACGGGATCAAGGAAGATGCCTATTCTACTGATAAAGAGATGTTCGATCTCGTCCACGAGATGCGGACGCGTATTATCACCAGCCCCGCCTTTACTTCGGAACACATTCTCGGCGCCATCTTGTTCAAAGACACCATGAACCGCACCATCCAGGGATTGCCCAGCGCCGATTATCTATGGGAGAAAAAAGGTATCATCCCTATTTTGAAGGTCGACGAAGGGATGGTCGGGCTTGCAGAAGGCGTCCAGCTCATGAAGCCGTTCTCCGATCTGCCCAGTCTTTTGAAACAGGTAGCCGGGAAAAACATCTTTGGTACGAAAATGCGCTCCGTTATCAAAGAAGTTAATCCCACCGGGATCAAAAAAATCGTGGAGCAGCAGTTCGATCTTGGGAAGCAGATCGCAGAAGCGGGCTTTGTCCCCATTCTGGAACCAGAAGTCGATATTCACAGCAAGGATAAGGATGAATCGGAAAAGCTGTTGAAACAAGGCATCATGGATAAATTATCTACTCTAGATACAGATGTTAAGTTACTGTTTAAACTGACCATACCAACTAAAGATGATTTTTACAGCGACCTGATGAACGATCCGCACGTGGTAAGGGTAGTCGCTTTATCAGGAGGCTATACGCAGAATGAAGCGGATGAAAAGCTGGCACGCAATCACGGTTTGATCGCCAGTTTCTCGCGCGCCCTGCTGCAGGGATTGACCGCCAGCCAAACAGATGAAGAATTCAACGCCATTCTGGCTCAATCGATCAAGGTGATCTACGAAGCATCCATCACGTAGTACCGCATTTATTTTGGGAAAAACGGTAAGACCCTGATAGGACGGTCGAAATCGACCGTCCTTTTTAATCATGATCAACATTGAACTCATTTAACTTGAATACAACCGCTATATTTCAGTACAATGAGGTCAATACACTGCGAGTTGAAGGAGCACCAACATGGGAACGATAATGGAA
>JAAZNC010000064.1 GCA_012798455.1 Chloroflexota bacterium
ATCTCTATGTTAGACTCAATCCGGTTGCTTTACGCACCTCGATTGATCGTAAAGTAGATAAACTATGGGAACTATCAAAGTAACTTCTCTATCTGAGTCATCGTTACCTCCAAAGTAATCTTTTCTAATGAGGCACTACGCCCACCGAATTGCCCACCGAATTGCCTCTTGTGAATCACCGAACTGCGGATTTATACAGGAAATGGGGATGTCCCTTTTCTCTTATACAAAAAGGTCACTATCACAAATCTACACATTTCATATTTTATACCGGCTGAAACATTGTTATCAGTGAATCCATTGAAAACAATAACAAAAACAAATGGATGTGCAATTATCGTACTTTTTGCAAAGAAGAAACAAATCATGTATATGCGTGTATATTAAATGAATTTTCATAAATCAGCAATTTTCTTCACCGAATCACGAATCACCAATTTGGTTGAAAAAACCTTTTGTGTAACTTCTTTTTCCTCACAGATATGGTCAACCAGTAAATTTGCAGCGGTTTTTCCCTTTTCTCTTAATGGTTGCGAGATCGTCGTTAAGGGTGGACTGGATATTGCTGCGTAAGGGACATCATCAAAGCCCGTCACAGAAACATCATCAGGAATTCTAAGACCCCTTTGATTGGCAGATTTAATCACTCCAAACGCAATGACATCACTCATGGAAACGATACAGGTAGGATAAGGTTCATTTGAGAATAAAAATCTAAATCCTTCCTCTCCTCCATGCATCGTACTTGAACATTCAAAGTATTTTACGTGTGGATCATTAAGTGATAATTCATATTCCTTCAAAGCCTGTGAAAAACCATCGATTCTGCTGCGCAGAGTACCCGTATATTCATCAAATTTTCCCATTTTCCCCGACCGAATTCCCAGGACTCCAATTTTTTTGTGCCCTTGAGACAACACATATCTCATGATCGAGTGTGCTCCTTTTTTGTCGGTTATATTGACAGAAGAAATTCCTTCGACTGGATCGGTATCCACAATCACAAAGGGGATCTTTCTCTGCTGCAGGATCAAAATTGTCGATTTATACAGTTCCAACCCTATGGTAATAAACCCATCCACGGCTGTCTTAGCGACCGCTCTTTTTACACTTCCTTCAAGCGGAGGGACAAGCAGGATCGAAAAGCCTTCTCGTAAACATACTTCTGCTACACCTTCAATAAACTCTGCCCAAAAGGGATTCCTTATTATTTCCGTTGTGGGCTGCGGAACAAGTATCCCGATAATACCGGTACGTCCAGTCAACATACTTCGTGCAATTGGATTCGGTACATATCCTATTTCTTCTGCTACTTCCAATATCTTTTGAACAGTACCTTCCGGTAAACGCTCCGGATTATTAAAAGCAAAAGAAACAGAAGTGATAGAGACACCAGCCTTTTCTGCAACATCCTTGATTGTTATACGCGACATTATCTTATTTTCCTTAATAGGTTATGCTGTCGGATAGAGTATCAAACCCGTCATCGCATCCAAAGTTTCAATACAGATGTTCCCGTTTTGTACAATGAATTTCTTTCCCGTTAATATATCGCACCATTCATTTTTATCGTTCAGATGCGTTGCTACATAAGGTATTTTTATATCATGATATGCCATGCGTGGATTTAAGACAACGATGATCGTGTCATCCTCAAACTGACGCTGGTAAGAGTAAACCCCATTAAATACATAAAGCGGTTTGAATGAACCTCTGCGAAGCGCTGCATGAGCCATCCGTGCTTTGATCAATTTTTTAAAATGCTCCTGAATGACATAATTCCATTCACTCTGCTTTTCCCATGGCATACACTTTCGACAGTCAGGGTCATTTTCGCCTGTCAGACCGATCTCATCGCCATAATAGAGCATAGGAGTGCCCAGATAAGTGAAAAGAAACGAGATGGCCAGTATTTCACGTTTAATCTCTTCACCACACAACGTCAGAATTCGAGGGGTATCGTGGCTGCCCAGTAAATTTAACTGCAGCAGAGCTGCTTGTTGAAATATTTGCTGCTGGTGCAGCAATTCATAGTTAAAGTCCTCGGCATCCATATGATCGTAGACACAATAATCCAAAATACAATTGCGCAACGGATAATTCATGACCCCATCGAATGTATCACCCCTAATCCATTTCATGGCATCGCGCCAGATCTCCCCCACCAAATAGGTCTCCGGAAACTCACCTTTGATTCTCTCCCTGAATTCCATCCAGAAATCAAAAGAAATTTTCCAGGGCACATCCAAGCGCCATCCGTCAATCCCGAACTCTCTGATCCAGTAAGCTGCCATATCAAACAGATATTGTCTCACCTCGGGTAATTCGCAGTTCAGTTTTGGCAGATACCAGGTACCGCCGCAGGTTTGATAATTTACAGCATCCTTATCGATCGGGTGCGAATGAATATCAAACCAGTTGGAATATTTTGATGATCTTCCATTCTTTATCACATCCTGAAAGTAGATCGAATGATAGCCACAGTGGTTAAAGACCCCATCCAGCACGACCTTCACTCTCCGCCTGTGGCATTCATCCACCAGAGATCTGAAGATCTTCTTATCGCCAAAAGCTGGATCGATCTGATAATAATCGTCGGTATCATATTTATGATTTGAGCTGGCTTTAAAAATTGGAGTGAGATAAAGCGCATTCACACCCACATCTTGGAGATAATCTAGGTGGTTCATAACTCCCAGCAGATCCCCACCAAAAAAATTATCGACAGTTGGTTTTGAACCCCATTTTGCAGTTGGAACCGGATCATTAGAAGCATCCCCATTAGCAAAACGATCGAGGAAGACCTGATAGAAAATTGTATCGCGTACCCATTCGGGTGTGGATGATGTTTTGTTCATTTAAGACCTGTCCTCGATAATCCTGAAATATAGTATTTTTGAGCAAAAATAAACAACAACACCGGAGGTAACGACGCGATGACCGTTCCTGCCATCCAATAAGTCCATTCGGTTAGATATCTTCCCGTAAAAGCCTGCAATCCGGTTTGTATCACCCGTAAATTGGTATCGTTTGCCACCAAGAAAGGCCAGAAGAAATCATTCCAGATAAATAGAAAACTAAACACGGCGGATGTGATTACAGATGGAAGGCACATGGGGAAAACGATCTTCCATAGGATATACCAGTGAGATGACCCATCGATACTTGCCGCATCAATATACTCACGAGGAATTGAAATGAAAGCCTGCCGTAAGATCATGATCGCAAACGCATCCACGATCCTCGGAAAGATAAGAGCCTGATAGGAATTCAACCAGTTGAAATCATTGACCAGCAAATACAGAGGGATAACAATGGCGTAGAAGGGGATCATCATGGTGCTTAAATAAACAAAGTAAACAATATCACGACCTTTGAAATCGATAAAAGCAAAAACATAGGCAGCCAACGCTCCGAAAAAGATGCGGCTGACCACCACAACCACAGCTACGAAAAGCGTGTTCGAAAAGTATTTTCCAAATGGCGCTCCATTCCATGCTTTTGAGTAGTTTGAAAAATCAAACGTATTGGGAACCAGATACGGTGGTTCGCTGACATGCCCTCTCTCTTTTAGTGACGCAGTGATCATCCACATATATGGCATCACCATTAAAAATACCATCGGCAGAATGATCAAAAGAAGAAATACTTTATTCAAAAGCGTCTTACTCATATGTTTGAACATGTTCAAGAAATATCCTCATACGATCCAAATCCCACCAAACGCCATTGGATCAATGTGATCACAAGTATGATCACAAAGATGATCACAGAAATTGCCGCACCCTTCCCCATTTTGAAAAGGGTAAAAGCATCGGTATACAAGAACAAACTTACCACCTCAGTTGTGCTGCTCGGTCCACCGCGTGTGGTGATTAACACCTGATCGAAAACCAGGAACGAATCAATGAATCCCAGAGTGATCAGCATCAAAGTGGTAGGGATCATTTGTGGAATCGTCACGTATAAAAATGATTGAAATGCATTGGCGCCATCCATCTTCGATATCTCATAATAATCATTGGGGATATTCTGCAGCGCTGCCAGATAGATAATGATGGTAAAGCCCACTCTCCTCCAGATACCTAGGAGCATGATCGTCGGTAGCGCCCAATGCGGGTCCGAGAACCAGTTGGGAGGCATATCCATCACATTTCTTAGAAGGATGTTCACAAAACCATAAGTTGGATTAAATATGATGATCCATACCATGGCTGCCACAACCGTAGGGGTTACCGTGGGTAAAAAGAACAAGCCTCTAAAAAAGTTGCGGAAAGGTAAATTTTTGTTGTTCAGCAAATTTGCAATGATCAAGCCGAGGATGATGCTAATGAAAGTAACTCCGACCGTATATGTCAGGGTAACTTTCAAAGAATTCAAGAATCGGTCGTCCATAAACAGATTCTTATAATTTTCCATCCCAACGAACACGGGATCCCTAGCAGGATTATTCCATTCAAACAGGCTTAACCGGAAAGCATCAATAATGGGATAAAAGACAAATAAGCATAATACCAAGAGAGATGGAAATAAAAAAAGGACGGTGGTAGAAATCTTGTATCGGCTGTTTTTTCGCTGTTTCATATCATTTTTTGCAAACACTGGGGGTGGCTGGTAGCATGTGTATCAACCACCCCTGGTTAATTCTAGTTCTACTGTGCGAGGATATCGTTGACTGCTTGTTCTGCAGCAGCTAACGCCTCTTCAGGTGTTGCCAATCCAAGGAACGCATTTTGTATTTCACGTGAAAATGCATCGGATACTTCATTGTACAGCGGAGTTGCCGGTCTGGTATGGGCATATTGCATGCCTTCAACAAACGGGAGCATTCTCGGCTCGGTATCATTGACCCAGTTGAGATATTCAGAATTCTCTCCGACGGATTTTCTGATGGGCATGAAACCGGTCGTCATATCCCATCGTAGCTGGACATCGGAACTCGTCATGAATTTAATAAATTTCCAGGTTGCTTCCTTATTCTCGGAATTAGAGAACATCAGAATTCTTTCCCCACCGGTATTGGTTGCTGATGTGCCGCCTTCAGGAGCGGGAACCAATGCCACACCCCAATCAAAGGGAGCATCGCTTCGATATCCGAACAGCCATGAGCCATCCAGCTGCATGCAGGCCTTACCTTCGCCAAATGCGCCCCACGGTCCGGGGATCGATCCGTTGCCCTGCAACATATCAGAAACATATGTCAATGCTTCTAAGCCTTGCGGTGTATTGAATGCGGCTTTGGTGTTGTCTGCATTCAAGAATTCACCACCGGCTGCCCACAGGAATACCTGGAACTGCCAGGTGATTCCCTCACCGGTGGGCTGTGTGTAGAACTCAAAACCGACAATACCGTTATCGAGGTCCTGGCATTGTTCTGCATCTGCTTTCAGCTCTTCCCAGGTGGTCGGGGGAACTTCAGGATCCAGACCAGCCTGATCGAAAAGGTCCTTGTTCCAGATGACCTGCATATTGTTGGCACTCATCGGCAAAGCAAAGCGGCTTCCATCAATGTTGTCATAATCAAGCTGGAGAGGGTAAAAATCCGTGATATCGAAGTCGCTGTCAGAGGCAATATAATTATCCAGTGCTTCCACTGAACCAGTTGAGACCAACCACGGCACCCAAATCAGATCAACTGTTGCAACATCAGGTAAAGTATTAGAAAGAATGGAAGTTTGCAGCAAAGTCTTATATTCATCATAGCTGGGCTGAACAACAACCTCCACCTGAATATCCGGATTCGCCTGATTGAACTCTGCTACCAGATCATCAATCATTTCAGCGTTCGCTTTATCATATTGGTGCCAGAAAGTGAGCTTGACCGGTTCGGCGGGGGTTGTATCTTCAACCTCTTCGCCCGCCGGGGCTTGTTCCGCTTCTTTCGTTGCAGCTACAGATGAGCATGAACTGATTAGCATAGCCAGTATGGCGAAAATCAACAAGCCAAATTTTAAAAATCTCTTTTCTTTCATTTCTTTTCTCCTTATCGCTATATCCTTTACGAATTCAGTAATTTATATTCTTCTCGATAATCATCCCTCCTTTTCAAGTTTTCCATTCAAATAATTTTTCGATCATGTTTACATCAGGCATGTCTACTGACCACAATTAGTAAAATGTTTTAGTAAATCGTTTTAATTATATAGCGAATTTGTCAGGATTGTCAATACTTTTTCTTGTTTTTTCTTAACCCGGGGTTTTTAACTTGCGCACTTCATTTGTTCGGATAGTGACTCCCCCTCTATCCATATACTCAAGGAAAGCCAACGCATATTTGCGACTTGAATGCACCATATCACGAAATTGGGAAAGTGAGATCTCTCCCTGTGCATTGAGAAATGACAGAAGTCGATCACGCATGCACTCAAATTCTGCTCGACGGAACACGATCACATCAGAAACAGGGATCCACTCTCCCTGAAAGACCAGCCATTCAAAAAGTTGCTTCCCGGTAACTCGTATAAGAGCTGGGATATCAGGAGGAGCAAAGGGGTCTTGCTGAAAAAGATGGTCCGCTTCCCGCATTCTATTTTTATCTCTTTCCGATAAAGTAACTGCGAGATCAGTACGGTAAACGTAGCCATTTCTGAGAGATAGATTGAATTCGCCCGGACACAGCGCGAGTAATGATTCCATGCCTTTTTCAGGAAACTTCAATATCGCAGACATCTCCGATAAGGATATCCCCGGGATCAAGGATGATACATTTTCAATTTGATAGGAAATCCATAGTGCCAGTTCGCTTATTGCAGGCTTACTGGTAACAAAAATTTCAGGTTTTTTTTTCGCATTCAAGGCGGAAAATTGAAGCATGCCCGAACTGGCTGTCAATTTCTGCATTTCTGTAGCCGGATCAAATCCCTCAGCCTCTAATGATTGCACCAACTCATCACGTGAAATCACTCTTTTCTCATCGATCAATGTTTTAAAAAGATATGCTGGAGAGCCACTATTTTGAGCCTGCAAGTTTTCCAAGACAATATTTGAATGCCGTTTGTATCTTCTATTTGAGTGACTTTTGATGATTATTCCACCTCCTAAGGTCTCAGGTGGAGAGGGACGACGGAAAATGAAATGATCTCCTTTCTTGACCACCACTGCTTCCTGCAATTCGATTTGCACAAAACCGGATTCGCCCGGTTTGAGCAAATCTTTACCCAGGGTACGCACTCTCCCCATCACCTCAGCAGTGGCATGAAAAAACTTCACGGATTCGTTATGGGATAACCCTTTTTCGCAGTCAGACAACATTTCAACTCGTGCATCCAGGCGGGTGGTTGATTGGAGAATGCCGGGAGAGATCACTACATCCCCTCGGTGAATATCTTCAACATCCACCCCATTGATATTCAACGCTACCCGACTACCGGGATATGCTTTCTCCAATTCATTCTTATGGGTTTGAATGCCACGAATTCTCCCCCTCTTATTGGATGGTTGAATCTCAACTTCTTGCCCTATCTGCAGGGTACCATCCAACAAAGTGCCGGTGACAACTGTTCCGAATCCTTTAATTGAAAAAACGCGGTCAATTGAAAGACGAGCATTCCCCCCACTCACCTTTTTTTGAACCTTCTTCAATTCAGTTTGAAGAGTCGTGATAAATTCAGAGATGCCGATTCCGGTAGAAGCCGAGACATACAACAAAGGGAACCCTTGCATGGTCGTTCCCCGAATGCAGTCGCGAATATCCTGCTCTACAAGTGCCAACCAGGTTTGATCATCAACCAAATCAGTTTTGGTAATCGCGATCACCCCATGATTAACCTGCAGCAAATTCAAGATCGCAAGATGCTCGTGAGTTTGTGGCATGACACCTTCGTTTGCTGCCACCACCACCACCACCGCATCGATACTTCCTACTCCCGCCAGCATATTGCTGATGAAATCGCGGTGACCCGGTACATCCACAATACCAACCTCATCACCGGAGGGCAATTTAAACCAGGCAAACCCAAGATCAATGGTCATCTGGCGAGCCTGTTCTTCAGCCAGACGGTCGGGGTCCATTCCAGTGATTCTTTTTACCAGCGCTGACTTACCGTGATCAACATGACCGGCAGTTGCAATTACATAGTTCATCGAAATCTACTTATTGTAAAAACTAATTCATCTGGATATTATCGAAGGCATCTTTCCAGTTATTTGCCATTTTCATAAGACTTAGCATGCCTTTTTGAATTTCTGAGCTCATCAACCCCAGCAGCTCCTGAACATCGTTCATTTGGTCTTCAAAAGTGGTAACACGGTTTTTTAACTCTTCCATCCTGTTATTAAATGCCGTTTGCTTTTCTTCATTGATCAAAGAGTAATTTGCCCAATTCTTCTCCGAATCAGACTTGAAGGTATTCCATTCTTTCTGATACTTGGTTTCAAAAAGTTGATAAAGTTCAGACACCTCTCTCAAACGTCTCTCATACAAACGGGTAGTTTCTTCCAGATTGTCGTTTACAAGGGCTAACTCTTTTTCTTTCTGATTCAATTTATCTACTAAAGGGGTAATGCGCTGTATTTCTTCCAGCGCTTTTCGCTGTATTTCATCAAAACGGTTCTCCCGATTTTTATTGTTGATCTCCTGTTGTTCGATAAAAGCAGTTTGTGCCATTTTTCTTTGTGTTTCAGAAGCCTTTAATTCCTGTAACTGTGCCTGGATTTGATTGATATCTTCTGATAACAGGGAAAATTTTGTAAACAGATCCACCTGTTGCTTGGGGAACTGCGAGATATCATCAGTGATGATTTCGACCCGTTTCATCACACTTTCCAGATCTCGTTTTTGAACTTCAAGATTACGGCGGATGTCTTCATCCTCCTTCAATTTTTTATTCACGCTCAATTCGATTTTATCCACCGTCGCAAGCGTTCGCGAATCTTCATCAATATAGCGTTGTAATTTCTTATCGAGTTCGGATTTGAGTTTCCCGTCCAAACGATCCGTTTTAGCAGATATCGATTTCAGGTCAGATTGATACAATTTAGAAAACTGTTCCTGTTGAATTGCAGCGTTCTTGTTTTGCTCTTCAAACTTGTCATTCATGTCTTTGCGAAGCTGGGTCATGGCTTTGTCATAAGTGCCTATCCCTGCCAGCGTTTTTTTGACCTGATTCACTTCGTCCTTCAAATCGCGATAATTTGCGGGTAAACCCGATAACTTTTTATCCAAATCTGCAATTTGGTCTGCAACTGTTTTAAATACCTTATCATAATCCTTGACCCTACCTTCAAGGTCATCCAATCTTTTGATTATTGTTTCTAAGTCCATTTTTCACCAGTTTCTCTTCATTTATAATAATGGAAAAATCTTTCCGATTATAGCGAATAATTGATTATAAATTATGGAGGGGAAAATGCCAGGAATCAAATTGCACAATAGTACCACCAAAATCAACACTTGATTCAGATTGACTTTCTCCGGAATCATAATCTTTTTACCATCTCGTATCGCCATACGTAAAAGTAAACGAATGCCGGTCGCCAAAATCAGAATCTGGCTGATCAATATAGTCAACGCTATCAAACGGTTGGCACTCCAGGTAATCGACAATATGAAAAGATTCGATGCATAACCAGCCGTCAGAGGAAAACCGATCAATGTCAATAACCCCACCAACAGTACTATAGATGACAGTGGATGGCTATAAAATACGCCTTTCAGCCCTTCAATCGTTTGTGTGCCAGCACTCTTTCCAACCCCACTAAAACCAAAAGAGAGAGCCCAATTCCCTGCGAAAAAGGGCAATACCCAGGCTGCGACCAGGTCAGTAGACGCTAGGGGAATAAACCCCATACCGGTAAGCAACAATCCAATACCAGCCATTATAAGGAATGCCAGCAAGCGCGGAAGAGATTTTTGGAAGAAAGCACCCAAGCCACCCAAAATGACCATTACTGCACCTAGATATTGCAACGCCGGGAAAAAAGCATTGTAGTCACGCAGCCATGCAAAATTATTCAAGAATTTCAAGAGCAATAAAATACCAGAAAGCGGCAGCAGGGTCAGCATGTAGCCAAACGGTAAAAAGGCAACCTCATCCGAAAGAAGCGGAATCCAGGTATGAAAGGGAAAAATTCCCAGCCAAATAGAAATTCCAAAACCTAGTAATAGAGTAGAGAAGAAGAGTTGATCACTTTCAACCGGAGCGATTTCTCCCCCTGCTAAAATCCATCCCGCCAGTAAAATAAGGAATATTGAAATCAATTGATAGAGCAAAAAACGCAGCCTGCCAGATATCTTGCTAAACGAGCCAGTAGACAAAACCGGCAAATAAAGAGCGTTTGCCAGAAAGATGATCAGAGCAGAATACAGAAAAGGGTCAATACTAAATGAGGCAATATTTAAAGCAGCGTAGATCACACAGAACGCCGGAAAATAATCATTCGATTTATAGAAATTAAGAGAGATAATCCAAAAAAAAGCTAACAGATAAATACTTCCTACTAGCGGTAGATTCTGGTAATTAACTGTCAAGCTGCGACCCAGAATTAAAAAAGTTTCCTGTGTAGTAAGCACAGTTGTAATAGAACGCTGGAAAGAAAGGATGAAAGCAACTGTACCCAACACTAGACACAAAATGGATAATGCTGTCACATATAAAAACTTTCTCTCTCTGACCAATAATGAACCAGCCGCCAACAAAGCAGGTATTATGATCCAAATCATGGGCAGGTTCATAACAGGTCCTCCTGATTTCTAATGATCAAACGCGAAACAACAAAAGCCAGAACGACTTGAATGGTAGACATTAACGCAGTTACAAGAGCTGAACCTTCCAAAGGTGCATAAATGATTTGAAAGCCGGAAAATAAAATCAACAAACTAATAAGACCACGAAATGTATTGCGAGAAGTTCCAGCTTGCAGTAGTCCAATGGCAAACAAAAAGACACCAATAATCAAGAATTGAGAAGATTCAATCAAATAAGTGGTTAATTGCGGCGCAAAAGCGAATGTTATAATGCCGACGAATACGATCATTAGAATATCAAGTGCAATACGAGGAGCAACTAATTTCAAATGTACGCTGGAACAAAAGGCGTTGATGATCACAACAGTCAGCAATCCCGTAATCAAATTTACCGCTGCCAGACCGAGAGACCACACCTGTGCTAACAGAAAGAATTCACACAAATAAAGAATTCCCAGAAAAATCAGTGCAGTACGCGTCGATTCTGATAAAAAGATCGAGGCAATCGAAAGTACAATTACCGCGATCAGGATAACAAATGCAATTTCGATCATATCTGCACGATTCCTTTATACAAAGTTAAAAGTAGAATTAAAAAGATGATCGCCCAAATCAAACCACCATCCCCTTCCAGAATAGAAGTTATGCCTTCAAAAAGCTGCCGTAAAAGATTTACCAATACTAAGAAAATGCGCGCTATGCTATCGATCAACCGTTTAGAAAGAGAAAACGCACCTACTTTTATTGAATTACCTCCCGTTTTCTTCTTAGCAAAGAAGTTTGATAAAGCAAACATCCCTCCCGCAACGACCAGTGGTATGAAAGCAGTCCATGAGACCCGTCCAACAGGCAAGATAATAAAGAAACCCTTCAATGTGGATAAAATAAGGATGGCAATCACAAACCACACAAGGATTATTAGCGAACGGGTAAACTCATGCCTGTGAACAATACGATGGGGGGTTTCAAATTGCTGATTTATGAGGAAACTTGCCAGAAGCAGCCCTTCTAGACCCAACAAAACATATTGGTACACAGGTTGAACGCCAGAATTGACCAGTTCATCATTGAGACTATAGAAAGGTGAGAACGTATACCCAACCATAAAGATCATCTCAAAAAGAACGAGAGCCGTACGATGTCCCTTCGACAACTCTGATAATTGTTCGTTGAACATTAGGAAATATAGTGGAAGTAACATATAGAGGAGCTCACTTCGAACGCCCAAAAAGAAACCAAACAGTGCCACATTCACAACCAGCACACTCACATTGAATTTGGTCATACCAGGATCGATTTTTTTGAAAATTAAAAATATGAAAACTCCCGTTATCAATACAACCGGGATACTGATAAAAAGGTAGGTAATACCTGTCAAAACAAGAGAGGCAGAAAGCACAGAAAGCATTTTAACCAGGAACATAATGTTAAGGTAAAGCATCCAATCGGTATTCATTTGAAACTTAGGATTTATGGAAAGCTGATCCAGATAGATAGCGAGCAATCGCAAAACTATTACCAGCACAATTAATGAAATGATCACTCCGGATGCAATATTTGAAATAATCACATCGGACTGGAGAGACAGAAAAACAATTATTAATATAGAAATCAATCGTAGCAACAAAGCCAGAACTTCACGGCGGCTTTTAAATAATTCCTTCTCTTCAAAATAGTTGCGAACCACCCATAACCCATCCAGCAAAGTCCACCCGATTGCCAGTAAGAATATCTGATTCACTCCTAATGCAATTATTCCCAGCACCGCACCTACAGATATGTTCCAGGTCTCGTATCGAGAAAAGGGTTTTTCTATTCTTCGAACATAATTCAAAGCTATACGAATAACGATGACCAAACCAATTAACAGCCGATTGAGCCACACGGCTCGATCCCATAACGAATCCGAAGTCAAAATTAAAGCACTGGAGCTAAACCATACATGATTGAGCGTCTCTGATCCAGATGTGACTGGATGAATCAGCAGAAAAATCAATGCCAATAATTCCGAAAAAAGCGCCAGGAGCCATACACGCCCCTCATCCATTTTACGGTGGGTCAATATGGTAACAGTGATTGGAAAAGCAAGATAAAGAAACAGAGCGGCAAAAACCACAATAAACCACCGTTCCTAAATTACTTGAGGATCATTACAGTGAAGGAAGCGCCCCTGCCCCTTTGCACCCATCCACTGCCCATCAACTACAATCAATTTCCCGCGCAGATAAACTCTGGAAATAGTATCCTGCAATTTCCAACCCTCATACAAGTTATAGTCGGTGCGATGTTGGGCAATTCCAACGCCGTAAGTAACAGGATGATCCTGCTCCCAGATAACCAGATCAGCATCTGCCCCGGGCAGTAGCGTACCCTTTTGGGGATAAATACCAAATATTTTAGCGGGATTGGTACAGTGTTGGGCTACAAATTGCTGGGGGGTGATCATATGCTTGCGAACACCATAATTCCACATCAGCAGCATGCGATCTCCCACACCCGGCAGCCCATTGGGTATCTTGGTGAAATCATCTTTACCCAGTTCTTTTCCGGGGATGGCAATAGGGCTTCCTTCATAAACAATCGGTTTGGTACCATCGTAGAAGAAGGGACAATGATCCGTAGCCATCACCTGCAATACACCTTCTCCAAGCAATTTCTGGATCGCCTGATTATCCTGCAACGAACGCATGGGGGGAGAACAAATCCATTTAGCCCCATCCGGTTTCTTCAGATCGTCAATCGTGAAGAAGAGATAAGGTGGGCAGGTTTCACCCATGACCGGCAGACCCTGCTCACGTGCTTCTTTTAACAGACGCACCCCTCCGGCAGTATTCATATGCACAATATAAACCGGAGCTTGCGCTTGTTTGGCTAACTGAATGGCTCGAAACACACTCTCCACAGCGCCATCCGCAGGGCGGGTTAGAGCATGCCATTCCGGGGAGGTGTGCCCGGCTTGTAAAGCTTCGTTGACCAGCACATCGATAACGTCACCGTTTTCGGCGTGCACCATTACCAATAATCGATTATCGCGGGCAATGCGCAGAACTCGGAATATGTCACCATCACCCAAGCGTAGCCGTCCATTGTAGGCAGTGAAAACTTTCAGGCTGTTGATTCCCATATCACGTAAAGCAGGGATCTCTTTTGCAATCGCCTCATCAAAATGCGAAATGTTCATGTGAAAACCAAAATCAATGGCTGCTTTTTCATCCGCTTTGTCATGCCAGCTATGCACGCTTTCAGCCAATGTTGGTTCATCTTGAGAAATGAAATCAAAAACGGTGGTGGTTCCCCCAAAGGCGGCTGCCTTTTGCCCGGTGTAGTGATCATCGGAAGATACGGTTCCGAACATGGGTAAATCAAAATGGGTATGCACATCCACCCCAGCGGGGGTAATGAACTTCCCCGTGCAATCGATGATCTCCGTTTGTCCATCCGATTCAAGTCCAGCACCTAAAGCTTTAATTTTCTCTCCATTGATCAATATATCACCGTAAAATTCGTCGGAAGCCGTTATGATCCTGGCAGATTTCAAAAGGATTTTCATAGTAGACCAACTTTCATTTCAATCATAATCCATGTTCGTCAGAGCAAGTCTGATCTTTGACCAAGGCGTTCAATGATAATACGTATTCCATGATTTCGTTCTGCAAAAGCTGTATATCTTCCTGCGGCAATTGCATATGGGCATATTTTCTGCGATATTCCATGATGGTGTTATTGAATAAAGCTTTTTCTTCATAACCAATCACAAGGTCTACTAACGTGTGCGCTCTTGATAATAACTCCCCCGTAGTATAAAAAAAGGTGATGCGTTTCCAATTTTCAGCACGGATAGGACTGGGCAACTTCACCAGGTCTCCCAGATTGATCTTGTAATATTCATCTTCCGCTCTGGGATGCGGAACCTCATCACGCAACAATTCTTTCCTTTTGGTCAGTTCAACACCGCGAACCTGTGCAACATGCTCGATCTTCCAACGGTGTTCCCTCCCAAATGAGGACGGCTGGTAAAAAGCCAAACAATCGGTATAGATGACTTTGGGTGCATGCTTGAGGGGAATACGATACCATCCCAACACTCGCGCAATTTCCAGGTCGCGCGGCTGCGGTATGATGCAGACCAGCACGAGGTCATTTGGGGAAGGAACATTCGTCATATCACATCACTGACTACAGACCAACTTTCGCATTAAACTCAGTTATTAGAGCATCAATCTCAGGGATCTGTTCCTGAAGTTCGGTCCAATAGGTTGGATCATACCACTGGTCAAGAATCTCTTCGTAGGTTTTGCCTTGTTGCTCAACCCAGGTGAAATATTTCAGATTATGAACACGACGGCGGTCAGCATAGGTCAATTCATGCAGGTAATCCGTCGTCAGCCCATGCAGATCACGGGTAAAGTTGACCGCTGCATCAGTATGAGAGTACTCACCAAATTCCTCATGCATTTCCTTCAGGCGACTCTGGTAGAGATCCATGGAATCAGTAAGAACGGTAAGCACCACGTCATTTTCTCCAAGTTCATAATATTTGGACATCTTGATTGCCATTGCCATATTGGCAATTCCCGAGAAGCCCAACAGACCAAGACTATCAACAGTTTCCTGTGGAACGTCTTTTTCGATCAAGTATTTGCGACCTTCGGGTTCATTGAACAAGCGTGCCAGATTCACCACCACATTGTCATCAATAGCAATGACCATATCCGTATTCTTCAGGTTATGGATCCAGGGTACATGTTTGTCGCCGATACCTTCGATGCGGTGAGCACCGAAACCATTTTCCAACAAGGTCGGGCACTGAACTGCCTCCCCAGCGGCAACTTTGCTGCCAGGAAAGATCTGTTTCAAATAATCACCACAGCCGATCGTACCAGCAGAACCAGTGGTGAGGGTGACACCGCAAAAAGTATCATTGGGACCCATCACCTTTTCAAGCACTTCTTGCATGGCATGACCGGTAATATCATAATGCCACAGGTAGTTGCCAAATTCTTCGAATTGGTTGAAGATCATAATATCTTCACCAGAATTTCTCAACTCCCAACATTTGTCAAAGATCTCCTTTACGTTCGATTCGCTACCGGGGGTAGCAATGATCTCACCCGCAACAGTTTTTAACCAATCAAAACGTTCCTTGCTCATGCCTTCTGGCAAGATAGCAATGGATTCACAAGCCAGCAAGGTAGCATCATATGCTCCACCACGACAGAAATTCCCCGTGGAAGGCCAGACTGCCTTTTGGGTAACGGGATCAAATTGCCCGGTGACCAGGCGAGGAACCAGACAGCCAAAGGTAGCACCCACCTTATGTGCACCGGTGGGAAACCATTTTCCAACCAGGGCAATGATACGAGCGTTCACACCGGTCAGTTCTTTGGGTAACTCGACATAATTTACCCCAGCGAACCTACCTCCTTTTTCTTTAGGTTCATTTTTCCAAGTAATACGGAAAAGGTTGCGAGGTTTGACATCCCACAGACCCAACCCAGTAAGTTCTTCCTTTACCTTATCCGGAATAAGATCGGGGTCGCGCATTTGGGCGAAGGTCGGGATGATAATATTCCTTTCTTTAGCACGCTTCAATGCATTTTGCAATCGATCTTCGTAAACGGTTAAATCAATTTTTGTCATTTCTACTCCTTGAATGCGAAGTTTTTGGGTTTTCCCGAAGGATATATAGCGGTCTCGCTTTGGCTTCTTCATAAATCCGGCTGATATATTCGCCAATGACACCGAGGAACAAACAAATTGCTGCTCCTACGAGCAATAGAATTAGAATGGTCAATGCCTGACCCGGGAGAAAGGAGCGTCCGGCAACAGTAAAGATGATCCATATGATCCCATAAGCCAGGCTGGAAAACAACAAGAACAATCCGGTGTATTCCGATAATTGTAAAGGCAGTGAAGAAAAACCTGTAACAGCGTTCATAGCCAGTTTCAACATTTTCTTGAAGGGGTATTTTGATTTTCCGGCAAAACGTGATTTTCTATCATAAGGCACCCCCACTTGGTTGAAACCGACCCAGGCAGACATACCTCGCAGAAAACGCTGTTTCTCGCGCATGCTATTGAGGGTTTGCAACACACTGCGATCGATCAGACGAAAATCACCGGTATCCAATGGCATGCGCACATCGGTAATACGGTCAATCATGCGATAGAAAAGGGCAGCCGTAGTGCGTTTAAACCAGGTTTCCCCTTCTCTCTCCCTGCGCACCGCATACACCACTTCATAACCATCCTTCCACTTGGAGATCAGCGCTGGAATGATCTGCGGCGGATCTTGCAAATCAGAATCGATAATAATGATCGCCTCGCCGCTAGCATGATCCATTCCGGCAGTGACTGCGATCTGATGCCCAAAGTTCCGGGAAAAAATCAAAGGCACGATATGTCTGTCTTGTTCGGCTAACTGCCAGATCAATTCACGTGACCCATCCTGCGAGCCATCATCCACCAGTAGCAGTTCCCATGGTTCATTCAACGTATTCATGACCGTGGATAGAACCATATAGAACTCTTGCAATCCTTCAATCTCATTAAATACAGGAGCGATCACGGAATAACGGATTTTTTTATTTTTTGAGTCTTCCATCGTTTTATAAAATCTTCTTGAGGGCTGCCATACTGGGTTCGATGATCTGCGCTTGCGGAACGGCTTTCATGGCAGCATTAACATCTTTCAACCCGCTGCCCGTGATCATACACAGTACTGGATCATGTTCATCAATCAATCCTGATTGTTTAGCTTGCAAAACACCGGCATAGGCAGTGGCACCTGCCGGCTCGGCAAAGATACCCACCTTTCCCAAAGATGCAATGGCACTTAAGATATCCTGGTCTTGTACTGTGATGTATGCACCACCGGTCTGTGCAGTCGCTCGTAACGCGCGCAATCCATCCCTGGGCAGATCGACCGAGATGCTGTCTGCCAGGGTGGTGGCATGGACCGGTTCAATCGTTTCCGTGCCCGCTTCAAAGGCATTGGCAATGGCAGATGATCCTTCGGACTGGATGCCAAAGATACGTGGTAATGTTTCGATGAGACCCAACATTTTTAGATCCTTGAATCCTTTGTACAATCCGGAAATGATGTTTCCATCCCCCACGGAAACAAAGACACTCAAGCGTTCTTTGAGTTTATCATTTTCAAGCATGACCTGCTCCCAGATCTCAAAAGCGGCTGTCTTCTTCCCTTCGGCGGTAAAGGGGTTGTAACCAGTATTACGGCAATACCAACCAAATTCCCGAGAAGCCTGCACCGAGAGATCAAATGCCTGATCGTAATTGCCATCTACCAAAATGACCTGTGCTCCAAACACCAGCAATTGTGCAATCTTGGCTGGCGGGGCGGTTTTGGGAGCAAAGATGATCGCTTTTTGCCCGCAAGCAGCCGCCATTCCTGCCAGTGCTGCACCGGCATTCCCAGTAGAAGCGGTAACGACCACTTCTGCTCCTATCTCACGAGCACGAGCAACCACCACTGCACTTGCTCGATCTTTGAAAGAAGCCGTGGGGTTACGTCCATCATCCTTGACCCATAATTGTTTTAAACCAACCTGCTGCGATAAACGTTGTATTTCATAAACAGGCGTCCAGCCCACCGAACGAAGAGGGGTGGTTTCAAACCCCGGATCCAAAACCGGCAGCAGCGGCAAGTAGCGCCAGATAGAAAAATCTCGAGATGAAGTGATTTGATCTACTAGTGGAATTTTTTTAAGTTTATCATAAGCCAGCAATACATCCACATTGCCCCCATCATGAGGGCAAGTGTAGAAAATATCTCCAAGTTCATAAATTGTCTGACAAATTGAGCATTGATAGGCATGAAATTTTTTCATGCCTATATTCTACACGCTCTTAAATGGAATGCCTAGTGATGAAGGAGCCGCGTTACGTTTTTTCCCTTTCGGGGAAAAAAATTTATAGAGCGATCGTGGTAAGGTGCAAATCAATGTATCGAACCATTCAGTATTCTTTATGTTCACGATCAAGAGGGTCAGGATCATCAAAGGGAAAGGAGCAACCTGCAGCACTTGAGAAGGTACCGAAGTCAGTCTGGTTTGCAGCACCAGCCCCAACCAGCGCAGAAGTTCAAATAAATAGGCACCCAAGGCGACCCGTATTGGATTCCAGCCACCAAAAATGGTAATAGCAAGCACGATCCAGCCAATGCCATCCAAACCAGTCATGGAACCGTTCCAGCCCGGTTTCAACCCGAGTGAATAGACGGGTCCAGCTAACCCCACCAGTGTGCTGCCGAACACCGTATAGATAGCGCGCACTTTATTGACATCAATTCCGCGTGCATAAGCAGCCTCAGGTCGCTCTCCCACCGAGCGCACAATCAACCCCAATCTGGTACGCCACAACCACAACATAGCAAGTACAATCAGGAACAAACTCAGATAAACCATAATAGTATGATCAAAAAATAACTTGCCGATATACGGGATATCTTTCAAAAGCGGTATCGCTTGGGTACGCAACACAGGTGCACTCACTCCCATGAAATCTGTGCCGAGAAAATAAGACAGATCACGACATAAAAAAGCCAACACCAACCCCACTGCTACCTGGGATTGGCGCAAGGTGATACTGCAAAAGATCAATATCAAACCAATGAATGCACCCACTATCATACCTGCCAGATAACCAGCCAACAGACTCCCTGTTTCATAGGCTGCGGCGAACCCCGCCATGGCAGACAGCAAGATGACACCATTCACAGAAAGATTCAACATTCCTGATTTCTCTGTTAAAGTTTCACCGATGGCAGCGATCACGATGGGTGTCGCCGAAGCGATCACTCCCGCCAAACCAACCAGAATATCATTTTCCATCCGTGGGAATCCCTTTCTTTTCTGTTAAGCGCTGCTTGATGCCATTCATGATCAAAAAAAACAACACAAAAGCAGCCTGCAAAACTCCCGAAAGTGTTGAATCAAGATGTAAATCGATGGGCAATTGGATACCACCAATATTGAGAATAGAGAATAAGTAGGCAACTAGCAAAGCACCAAAAAAATTATTATTTGCCAGCATAGCTACCAGCATCGCAAGAAAGCCATAGCCAGATGAGATGGATGGGATCAGACGATGATACACCGCCACCACTTGTAAAGTTCCAGCCAATCCGGCAATCCCACCACAGAGAAGCATCGCTTGCATCATCACCATGTTCGTGCGGATGCCCATCAAACGGGCAGCTTCCAGGTTCTTGCCAACCGCTTTAACCTGGATACCAAAGCGAGTTTTCTGCATGAGGAAGATCAAGCCCGTGAAAATCATCACCACCAGAATCAACGACCATATACTCAAGCGATAACCCGGGATGGTTGCCAGCCACAAGCGCTGGTCAAATGGTTCCGTACCACTCATCGAACCCACACCAGGGCGCTTCCAGGGACCAAAAATCAACCATAATGAGAGAGCGGTGGCGACAAAATTTAATCCCACTCCCGCAAAAATCTCGCTTACTCCCCCATACAAACGTAAAATTCCGGTCAAACTTGCCCACAGCATCCCACCCAACATTCCAAACAGGGACGAGAGAACAATGATCAAAATAGGATGCAACAGCGAACTTTCCAGCATACGCATCATCCAGGTGGTAAAGATAGCACCCAACATGATCTGCCCTTCCACACCCAGATTCCACAATCCAGCTGCAAACGTCACAAGCAAAGCACCCGCAATCAGCGATAAGGGTGCCCAGACCACCAAGCCATTGGCAATCTTGACACTATCTCCAAAAGCACCCTGCAACATTTTTTGAAAAGTCAAGCCAGGTTGAGCACCTACCAGCAACAAAACCAAGGAGGTAAAAATAAGAGCCCCAACAAACCCTGCCAACGAAAATAGAGTGGAGGAAGAGAATTTCGATAATATGGCTTGCAAGATCTTTTTCATTGCCAGCCTTCCCCACCAATTAAGGCACCAAGTTTTTCTGAATCCAACTCCTGTGTTTGATAGGGAGTGGAAATCTTTCCACTGAAGAACACCAGAATGCGGTTACTGAATCGCAGCAATTCATCCAAATCAGCAGAAGCAAACACGATGCTGGTTCCATCCTGGCAACGCTGATGCAATTTATCCCACATCCAGTTGGTGGATTCAATATCCAACCCGCGAGTAGGGTTTTCAAGCAGCAGCAATCTGGCGTTCTCTTTCAACATGGCTAATAAAAGACGTTGTTGGTTGCCACCCGACAATTCCTCAGCAAAAGAATCTTGAAAGCCGCGAATGGCATAATCTGCAATCTTTTCTTGAGTGGTAGTTTCTGCTTGAGCAAAGTCTAATTTGAATCGATCGGATTGGTGTGTTAAAATGAAATGCTCTTTTAATGTCATTCCTTGAACCAGCCCTTCTTCCATCCGGGTGGCTGGCATGAAATAAATTCCAGCTTGATGAAACCAATGAGACAATTTTCCAGTCAGATCATCCTCCCCACAAGCAATCTTTCCTGCAACGACTTTTTCTAATCCAGCCAGGGTGCGTAAAAACGTTTTTTGTCCGGATCCTTCCATACCTGCTAAACCAATGATCTCACCCCGGTAGATCTGCAAATCCAACGGATTGGATAAGAAACGCGCATCCTTGAAAACCAGCTCCCGTAAATCGATCTGTGGAACAGTCGAAGAAACATCTGTATTGATCTGGAACACCAGATTCTTACCGAACATCATTTGAATGAGTTCAGATGACCCACAGGGAATGGATACTTCCCCGACCAATCTGCCCTGCTTCAACACAATGGTACGCTGGCAAAGTTCGTTCACCTCGGCCAGTTTATGAGTGACAAAAATGATGGATTTACCCAAGCGGGTAAGTTGTTTTAATAAATCGAACAATTGCGTTTTTTGCTGCGCACTGATACCGGTAGTAGGTTCATCCAGAATGATCAGTTCCGATCCATGGACCAGCAGGCGCAGGATTTCCAACTGCTGGCGTTCACCCATGCTCAAATCACCAACATAATCGGAAAGGTTAAAATGAAAACCAAGGGATTTTTGAACTTCTGTGATCGTATTTCGAAAGGTTGCTTTTTTAATGAACAATCCTTTTTGCTGACCCAGATAAAGGTTATCAAAGATGGTCATGGTCGGGAAATCCAGAGGATCCTGTGAAAGCATGCCTATACCCGAGTTCAATGCTTCATCCGCAGAAGTGACCTGCACAACTTGATCATTGATAAGAACACTGCCGGCATCTGCATGCAGCAACCCCGCCAGAATCTTCATCAAGGTGGTCTTGCCCGCTCCATTTTCTCCTAAAATTCCCAATATCTCACCGGATTCAATCACCAGTGAAATATCATCATTGGCATGCACCTTACCAAACGATTTATGAATATGTTGTAGTGCTGTTTTCATCGATTTAAATAGCAAGAAGGGAAAAACCCTTGCTTGTTTTTCCCTTCTTATTCTAGTTCATTCTTATTCGGCTGGGGTGCTCAACCCAACCATGCCTTCCAACAACTGTGGTAAATACCAGACCTGAAGATCAGTGGCAACTTCGCCATCAGCCAGGAATGTTGAACCATCCTGTAGATTGAGAGGACCGGTCCAAAGATTAAGACCACCAGCCAGAGCGGCGATGAAATCATCCAACTTGGCAGAGTTTTCCTCAGTTAATGCAGCGCCTTTCACAAAACCGACTGCAGAGGTATCTTTATTGTTGATATCAGTCCAATCTGGAGCGACAAAATCCCAACTTGGTTCGAAATTGCCGTCTTTGGCAGCAGCGATTACTGCTGCATAACTTGGTCCCCAATTGAAATAGGGAACGCCCAGGCATACGTCGGCAGCCGCTTCACAGGCACCTTCGAAATCGTAAGGAATGGCAAACACGGTGCTGCCTTCATCACTGAATTTCTTGGCTTCGGTCAATGCTTCGGTGGTATCAATGCCAGATATGACCACATCAAAACCTCGATTGAAGAAATCATCCGCAACCTGAGTTGGGTCAGAAGTGACGCCGGGGATGTTGAACCAGAAACCGATCCACTTTACTTCGAATTCGAGATCAGCAGGATCTTTCTCTGCGACATTTTCCCAGCAGTATTGGGCACCCAGATAAGCGGAAGCTGCTAAGCGACGGGTCTCTTCATTGATCAATGGACCCAAGTAAGCGATCTTGCCGGTGGTGGAAGAAAGAGCCGCCGCACAACCCGCTATTTCCTTCCCGTATTCCATACGACCCATCACATTAGAAAGGTTGGGTAAATCTCGATAATCTTTCCCGTCCTTCCAGGCTCCATCGCCGGATGTCTGGATCACCACGATATCAGGATGAGCAGCAGCAAATTCACGCGCGCTATCTTTCATATCATCAGAACTGAAAATGATAGCTTTAGCGCCTTTGGCAAGCAGTTCTTCGGCTAATTGTGCAGGTGTGGTTCCAGGGCGGTCAGCAGTATTCACTTTATCAATGTAGACCATTTCCGTTCCGGGGACATTTTCTTCAATATATAATCCACCGTCATAATTTGCCTGACTCCAACCCTTGTCGTTATAAGCGCCGACCATCAGCAGCCCAAAAACGAAATTCTCGCTTCCCTCCGCAGCCGCTTCTGGTTCGCTTGCTTTTGTGGCACATGCGGTTAACACCAACGTAGTGATGACCAGCACGGCAACAATCGTTTTCAATCTATTTGATTTCATTTTCTCCTCCAATTGGTATTTAAAATTAAAGACCTGTTGATAGTTCGATAGCGCACCTCTCCTCCTAAATTGATATTTCGTAAAAAACACGAAACCCAATTCGGCATTGTACATCAACAGGTCTTATTATTCAATTGTATAGACAATCTTTTAAGGTAAAAAACCTTAAAATTTTTAATCCGGCACGATAACTGTTCCGGTCTCACCTTTCAAAGCGCGTCCAATATTCTCTGGGTTGGTGATGATGGCTTTCTTACCACCGGCTTCAAGATACCAGATGATAGCCTGCATCTTAGGAGCCATGGAACCCTTAGCAAAGTGAGTTCCATCAGCTAAATACTGCTTGGCTTCGGAAAGGGTCATATGGTCGATATCTTTCTGACCTGGCTTCCCGAAATTCAAGGCAACCTTTTCTACCGCAGTGGAGATCAAGAACAGATCAGCGTTGATCGCACGAGCAAGAAGGCTGCTGGCATAATCTTTATCGATCACCGCTGCGGTCCCGATAAATTCATGATCACCTTTATCGATCACCGGGATGCCGCCACCACCGACGGTGATGACGATCACCCCTGCATCGATCAGGTCTTTAACTGCATCCAGTTCGACTACTTCTTGCGGGATGGGAGAAGCCACCACACGCCGCCAACCACGTCCGGCGTCTTCAACCACATTCCAACCCAGGTCTTTTTCCTTCTGCTTGGCTTCCGATTCTTCCATGAAACCACCAATGGGTTTGGAAGGATTTTTAAAAGCAGTATCGTTCTTGTCAACCAATACCTGGGTGATAACTGTGGCAACCGGTTTCTTGATCCCACGACGATATAGCTCATTCTGAAGGGTTTGCTGTAAAGCATAACCGATGGCACCCTGGCTATCGGCACCACACACATCCAGGGGGACCTCGTGCATACCATCCGTTTTATGTGCGATCTCAGAGCGGCGCAGGATGAAACCAACCTGTGGGCCATTTCCATGCCCAATAGCCACATCCCAACCGGACTCGATCATATCGGCAATATGGAAGGTGGTCTCCTTGGCTGCTTCATATTGACTTTCGACTGTAACATTATTTTTATCCTTGATCAGTGAATTACCACCGATCGCAATGACTGCTACTTGTTTTTTCATATGTGATTCATCCCATTATCCCATCGTCAATGCCATGACTGCTTTTTGTGCATGCAGCCGGTTTTCTGCTTCATCAAACACCACCGAATGTGCTCCATCAATCACGCCATCGGTCACTTCAATATTTCGATCAGCAGGCAGGGGATGCATATAGATAGCATCTTCCCTGGCTAATTCCATGCGCTTTTCATTGGTAATCCAGCCAGAATACTTCTTGGTGATCTCAGCACCCTTTTCCGGATCGGCAGTATACACCAATGGGCCCCAGGATTTGGCATATACGATATCAGCATCTTTAAAACCTTCATCCATATCGTGAACCACCTCAAAGTTGGTACCATACTTCTTGGCCTGTGCTTGAGCTTGTTCCATAATCTCCGGCATCAGGGCAAACTCTGGGGGATGAGAAAGGGTCACATCCAACCCAAAACGCGGCATTTGCAAGATCAAACTTTGCGGAACCGAAATTGGCTTGGAATAAGAAGCGGCATATGCCCAAGAAACCACTATCTTCTTTTTGCGCAGATCACGCCCTTTTTTCTCCATGATGGTCATCAGGTCCGCCAAACACTGGAAGGGATGGTAGATTTCACACTGCATGTTGAGTACCGGTACACGGGAAGCCTCAGCCACCAAATTCAAGTAACGATTTCCTGTTCCCCAGTCAACATGGCGAATGGCAATGCCATCAAAATAACGGCCAAAGATATCACCGATTTCTTTTTCGGTATCCCCATGGGCAATCTGGGTCGTCTTGCTCTCGATGAAAGCGGCATGCCCACCCAACTGTGCCATGCCAGCTTCAAAGGAACCGCGTGTGCGGGTGCTGCTGAAGAAAAACAACATAGCGAGCACCTTATCACGCAGATAAGCATGCGGTTCGTTCAGAGCACGCTTGCGCTTCAAGTCCCAGGCGACATCCAACACAGTCTCCACTTCTTCTTTGGTGAAATCGAGATCGCCGATCAGATCTCTACCGTGCAAATTCGTTTGCATATTTTCTCCTTATAAAATGGGCGGGAAGATATGGTCCCGCCCCGAATAACATCATTCCGTTGCTCCCAAAACAGAAGCAAGAATGGACATGCGCATTACCACACCATTGAAAGCTTCTTCCCAATAACGGGCGTGACGGGTGCCATCCACATCAGGAGGAAGCTCATCCATACGGGGCAGAGAGTGTAAAATGATAGAATCAGGTTTGGCTTTCTCTCTAAGCAGCTGGCGGGTGACCTTGTAGTTATCAGGGGTCAATCCTTTATCAGCAGAAGCTTCCTGGCGCGCCTTGGTGTAATCTGGTTGGACGACCGGTTCCATGTAGATCACATCCGCTTTATCAATCACATCAGCCACATGTTCCGCTTCATGATAAACCAGGTTTTTGGAATCCAATTCTTTTTTAAAATCGTCGGTCAGGGACATATCAGGTGGTGAAACATAATACACTTCGGTATCAAATTGAGTCAATGCATAGGAAATGGAATGCATGGTGCGCATACGCATATCTCCGATACACAAGAAGGTAAGTCCATCTATAGTGCCCAATTCATTCCAGATGGTGTAAAGGTCGGTCAATACCTGGGTAGGATGTTCCCCCCAGCCATCACCGGCATTGATGATCGGCACACTTGCCCATTTAGCAGCTTCTGCTGGAGCACCTTGTTGAAAATGGCGCATGACTATGGCATCACCATAATATTCAAGCATATGCACGGTATCTTTGATGGATTCCTGGTACCAGTCTCCAGCGCGGGTCATTTTAGCATCAGAAAAACCGGTCACATGACCACCCAGACGGTGCATGGCAGCCTCGTGCGCCAAACGGGTACGGGTGCTGGGTTGGTAAAAAGCAGTTACCAGGGTTTTCTCTTTAAGCAGATCCGTATTCTTGCGGCTGCGCGCGATCTCGTCCATTTCGAGGGCAACCTCGAACAGACGGAAGAATTCCGATCGCTCAAAATCTTTCAGAGATAGAATATCTCTTCCCATAAAACTTCTCATTTCGAACCTCCAATAATTTTTTTTATTTTTGGGCTACTTTTCTAACAATATGAAAATCAAAAAAACCGGGCAAAAAATAGCTGTAGGTGTGGGTGACGATCTGATCGGCAATATCATAAATATCCGATTCAAAGAACAGAAGCGGAGCTCCACGTTGAACCTGTAATTTATGCGCGATCTTACTGGAAGCTGCCACCGAATCAATACGAGTCTTGGATTGAATCAATACCGGGTTGCCCCGTTTCAACAGCCAATCCAATACCGATCCGTCAAATCCCTCTATCAGATCGTTTTCATCGATGATCCTATCTGGCAGGATATCCACCAGATAGGCAATCGGGCGTTCACCGGTATCGATGGTGCGGTCAATCTGAATGACCTTGGTCTTCATTGGAAACGGCAATGCAGGTTCACCATTCTTTTCAATTTTAAAGCGCTTGACATCGAATTCACCCATACGCACTTTCAACCCGATCCTTTCAGATAAGGTTTCAATACTCTCTAGTACCTCCAGTCCTCCTTCAAATGTTTTTTGTTTCCCAACTACAAACGTTCCCTGACCCTGTCTGCGACGGATCAGCCCTTGAACCTCGAAGGTTCGCATGGCTTCACGCAGGGTGGAACGAGAGACACCCAAGTCTTTGGCAAGTTGGGGTTCAGATGGTAATTTTGCCCCGGCACTCTTACCGTTAATGATGCGTTCGAGTTCTATTTGTAAACGCTGAAATGGTTGTGAATTTTGCAATATACACTCCTGGTCTAGAGATCTTTTAATAAATTGATCGCTGCTTGATTATGTTCTCTGATATGAGCATCCAGATCCAATCTGGTCAATTTTCCATGCTTCACAATCGGTTCGCCATGCACAAAGGTGTAATCCACATTGCGCGGATGACAGAAAACCACAGCAGCCAGTGGATCATGCAAGGCACCGGCATAAGAGAGATTGTTCAAATTAATGGCGGCAAAGTCGGCGCATTTTCCCACTTCCAAGGAGCCAATATCATTCCTGCCCAGCACACTGGCGCCCCCCAGAGTTGCCAGTTCCAACGCCTGGCGGGCGGTCATGATGGGAGAAGCACCCGAATCGGAAAGCGATGCTCCTTCCAATCCAGCCCGCACACGTGCCAACAGCATCGCCTGGCGCACTTCTTCCAGCATATGGGAAGCATCGTTGCTGGCTGAACCATCCACTCCCAAACCAACCTTGACTCCTAACTGCATGTATTCACGGATGGGGGCGATGCCTGACGCCAGCCGCATATTGGAAGTTGGGCAGTGTGCCACTCCGCAGCCTGTCTCCGCATAAATATGTTGTTCTTCTTCATTGATATAAACAGAATGGGCAAACCAGACATCTTGCCCTACCCATTCCAAGGATTGCATATATCCTAACGGACGCAGCCCATATTTTTGCATGGTAAATTGTTCTTCATCCTGGGTCTCCGCCAGATGGGTATGTAAATGCACTCCATACTGGCGTGCCAGACGGGCGCTCTCACGCATCAGATCTCCTGTTACACTAAAAGGTGAACAGGGCGCCAGCACGATCTGCACCATCGAACCATTCGATGAATTATGGTATTTCTCAATCAACCGCTGGCTATCTTTAAGGATAAAATCCTCGCTGTCGACCACGCTATCCGGTGGCAAGCCACCCTGGCTCTCCCCCAGGCTCATCGAACCTCGTGACGCGTGGATACGCATGCCCATTTCTTTGGCTGCTTGGATCTCATCATCCAAACTGGAATCGTTGGGAAAAAGATACAGATGATCCGATGCGGTGGTGCAACCAGACAGGGCTAATTCAGCCAATGCGGTTTTTGTGGAAATGTAGATTTCCCACGAAGTCATGCGCGCCCAGATCGGGTAAAGAGTTTTGAGCCAGTTGAAAAGATTGGCATCCTGGGCAGCCGGTACCGCCCTGGTAAGGGTCTGGTAAAAATGGTGGTGGGTATTGATCAACCCCGGAAATACAATGTGATCTTGCATCTCAAGCACTTCATCTGCTTGAGATGGCATTTCTTCCATTTTTCCGATTTGTTGAATAAATCCATCCTTTATGAAAATACCCCCGTTGTCTATCTCCCGGCGCGTTTCATCCATGGTAACCAAAGTATGTATATTTTTGATCAACAGAGTTGCCATCTCATTCCCTTTCACCGGAATTGTTGTATTTAACATATATTACCATTAATTGTCGGACAATTAATGGTAAGGTAACATGTTCTTCTATGAAAAAACTACTATCAACCTGCCAGTTCAGCCGCTTTGACGGTATTGTGCATCAACATGGCAATGGTCATGGGACCTACCCCACCGGGCACCGGGGTAATGGCAGATGTCACTTCCCTGACCTCATCGAATGCCACATCTCCCACCAGGCGATATCCTTTTTCTGTTGAGGGGTCATCGACATGGTTGATACCTACATCAATGACCACAGCTCCGGGCTTAACCCAATCAGCACGTACCATTTCCGGTTTACCAACCGAAGCAATCAGAATATCAGCCGTACGGGTGATGGAGGGCAGATCTTGCGAACGAGAATGGCAAATGGTAACGGTGGCATTTTCACGTACCAACAGCAACGCCACCGGCATCCCTACAATATTGGAGCGTCCCAGAACCACCGCATTCTTCCCCTCAATCGAAAATCCTGTCGTTTTCAATAATTCGATCACACCAGCAGGGGTACAGGGCACAAAACTGGGAGTGCGCCCTTTTTGTGCCAACTTACCAATATTTACTGGATGAAAACCATCCACATCTTTCTTCAAAGAAACCTTGAGCAGAATCTCTTCCTCATCAAAACCTGCGGGCAAAGGAAGTTGAACCAGAATGCCGTGCACTCTGGGATCGTTATTGAGTTCATCGATCAATTCGATCAATTGATGTTGTGGTATTGTGGCAGGGAGGGTGTGGCTGAAAGAATTCAACCCCAATTGCTCACAGGCGCGATGCTTGGAACGCACATATACCCGGGAGGCAGGATCTTCCCCCACCAGCACAGTAGCTAACCCCGGGATGGATTTGCCAGCAGCTTTCCGTTCAGCAACCTTTTCAACCACTTTCGCGCGAATTTCTCCCGCAAGTTTTTTCCCATCAATTATCGTTGCACTCATTTTCCACTCCCAATTCCGAAAAGTAAAAGGATTATACAATATTTAGGATACTTTACTCTGAAGCGATCTCATTCTTAGGCTATAATCGGTTCTTGAAACCCTTTTGGAGATAAGACATGAGCAACATTTGCGTAATAGGTACTGGATATGTGGGGCTGGTAACCGGAGTTTGTTTCGCCGATCTGGGAAACAGCGTACATTGTCTTGATATCAACGAGAAGCGTATCAAGAACCTCAAGAATGGGGTCATGCCGATCTACGAACCCGGTTTGGAAGAGATCGTAGAAAGAAACGTTGCTGCCGATCGCCTATATTTCACCACTGATTACAGAGAAGCGCTGGCAGACGCCGAATTTGCCTTCATTGCGGTAGGTACTCCCTCCGGGGTGGATGGAGAAGCTGATCTGACCTACGTGCGCGATGCTGCTGAAAAGATCGCAGAGGTCATTGATCATGCCGTCGTGATCGTAAACAAATCTACCGTACCGGTGGGCACCGGTGACTGGGTTTCAGACATCATCCGCAAGAAACGCGGAGAAAACAAACTGGAATATTATGTGGTCTCCAATCCCGAATTTTTACGCGAAGGTTCTGCCATTCACGATTTCATGCAGCCCGACCGGGTAGTGCTGGGATCGATGCATCGTCAAGCGGCGGATGCGGTAGCGGGACTATACCAACCTTTACGGGCACCCACCCTGATCACCGACCTGCGCACGGCTGAAATGATCAAATATGCCTCCAATGCTTTTCTCGCGACGCGCATCTCCTTCATCAACGAGATCGCCAATATCTGTGATGAATTAGGGGCAGATGTGCGTGAGGTAGCTGAGGGTATGGGGCTCGACAAACGCATCGGGCATGCCTTTCTGGAAGCTGGTTTGGGATGGGGCGGAAGCTGTTTTCCCAAGGATGTAAAAGCACTGGCCCATATGGCAGTGCTACATGGCACCCACCCTCAGTTGCTGCAAGCGGTGATGGAAATCAACCGCAACCAGCGCCGACGAGTGGTGATGAAACTGCGCAATCTGGTGGGTGGATCGCTGATCGATAAGACTATCGGTATCCTGGGGCTATCTTTCAAGCCAGATACCGATGATATTCGCGAATCTCCCGCACTGGAGATCATCCATCTGCTGCGTAACGAAGGTGCTCATGTGAAAGCCTATGATCCTCAAGCAATGGAAAACACGGCAAAGATCATCCCCGATCTGGAACTGTGCAAGAACCCTTATGAAGTTGCCCAGGGTGCCGATGGCTTGATCTTGGCTACCAAATGGAATGAATTCAAACAACTGGACTTCAAACGGGTATACAGCATCATGCGCAAACCAGTGTTAATTGACGGGCGCAATGAATGGGACAGCCAGTTCTTGCGCGAACTGGGGTTTACCTATTTTGGTATCGGGCAGGGCAATCATGTAAACGCTGCCGAATAGATTATTTATAAAGAATAACTTCACTGAAACGCATCCCTTTTATGGGATGCGTTTTTTATTGACAGGGGATCATTGCATTGCAATTTCGCACCTTATTTCATGCCAAAGAAAACGATAGATCTTATAATACTTCTATCAAGAGAAGGAATAAATGGCAGATATAAGAGTCGCAAGACTGGCAAAACTAATCACCAGTTATTGCCTGGATGTAAAAAAGAACGATTGGGTTTCCATCAGCGGGGATCTTGGAGTCTCCAGAGAACTTATCCATGAAGTTTATCGGGGAATCCTGGGGGCTGGCGGCAATCCCTTTATCGTGCCCGGTGGAAGCGATCTAGAAGAGATTTACTACAAAGAAGCATCCGAGGAACAACTGAAGTGGATTTCTCCTCTACTTGAAGAATACAAAGACAAATTGAACGGATTGGTCAACATCCACGGCACAACCAATACAGCCGCTTTGAACAATATTGATCCTACTAAACAGCAGATCAGAGCCAAAGCTGTGGGGGAAGTCATCATGCCACATCTGATGAAACGAGAGGCAGAAGGAAAATTAAAGGGAGTGGTCACCTTATTTCCCTGTCCAGCTCTTGCCCAGGATGCAGAAATGAGTCTCTCGGAATACGAGGATTTTGTGTATGCAGCCATGTTCTGCAATAAAGAAGATCCAAAAACAGAATGGGAAAAATTAGGACAAAGACAGCAAATCCTGGTCGATTGGCTGAACGGAAGAGAGCAAATCGAGATCCATGGAGACTATGTCGATATCTCTTTCTCAATCAAAGGGAGAAAGTTTATCTCTGCTGATGGGAAGTCAAACATGCCAGACGGGGAAATCTTTACCGGTCCGGTGGAAGATTCAGCGGAAGGGCATGTGGAATTCACCTACCCGGCCATTGAGGGTGGGCATGTGGTAGAAAACGTGCGCTTGAGCTTTGAAAAAGGCAAGGTTGTAAAAGCACAGGCAGATAAGAATCAGGATTTCCTTGAAGTCATGATTGCGACAGACGAAGGTTCCTGCTATCTGGGTGAATTCGGGATCGGCACCAATTTCGGCATTCAACGCTTCACCAAGCAGATCCTGTTTGATGAGAAGATCGGCGGCACTTTCCACCTGGCATTAGGCGCCGGTTTTCCGGAAACAGGCAGTATAAACAAATCAGGCATCCACTGGGATTTGATCTGCGCACTTGGAAGAGATGGCGAGATCATAGTGGACGGGCAAGCACTGTTCAAGAATGGCAATTTTGTTTTATGGACCTGATGGCAACAGGTTATATATAAGATATTCTGCCAAAAGCTGATTTTAATGTCCCTTAGTAATGTAAGTGTATTATTATGTTATAATGTACTTACATTAGACAAAAACCATACATTACTAAAGGACCTGTTATGAGTAATTTAATCAACGAAATTCACGAAGGGATTTTAGATGGTAATCAGAATCTGGTGATCGAAAAAGTTGGGCAAGCAATCGAAGAGGGAATCAGCGCTGAAGAAATCCTCAATGCAGCCATGATCACAGCGATGGCTGAAGCGGGTACTCTTTTTGAAGAAGGTGAATTCTTTGTCCCGGAACTGCTGGTTGCAGCACGAGCCATGCAGGGTGGAATGGAACTCTTAAAGCCGCTGCTGGTTCGTGATAACGTAAAATCGAAAGGTATCGTTTTAGCCGGTACTGTTAAAGGAGATCTGCATGATATCGGAAAAAATCTGGTCTGCATGATGTTGGAAGGTTCAGGATTCGATATAATCGACCTAGGAAATGACGTGGATCCTGAGACCTTTGTGGAAGCTGTTCAGGAAAAACATGTCGATATCGTAGCGATGTCCGCCTTGCTCACAACCACTATGGTCAACATGAAAACTACTATCGATGCGCTAGCCAAAGCCGGTTTACGCGATAAAGTTAAGGTCATGGTTGGAGGGGCACCTGTAAGTGAGGAATTTGCGACTAAAATAGGGGCGGATGGATATGCAACGGATGCCAATCAGGCAGTTCGGTTGGCACAAACATTACTGGAATAGAGGAATTTATGGGACAAAAATTATCAGGCAAAGACCTTTTATTTTCAACATTACGCCATGAGCAAACCGACCAGGTAGCCTGGGTTCCTTTTGCCGGAGTGCATGCCGGTTCTCTAAAGGGTTATAACGCCCGGGATATTTTGCTCAATAAAGAAAAGCTGGTTGAGTCTCTACTAGAAGTGAAGAAAGTCTATGATCCGGATGGGATGCCAGTATTGTTTGATCTGCAAGTCGAAGCAGAGATATTAGGATGTAAACTTCTTTGGGCAGATGAAGCACCACCATCGGTGGCATCTCACCCGCTCGCGGATAAAAAAGAGATACCAACCATCATTCCTCAACCCACCGATGGCAGGTTGCCAACTATCATTGACGCGATGTGCTCTATGAAGGCTGAAATTGGGGATAGCACAGCTCTATACGGATTGGTAACAGGTCCGTTTACACTTGCTTCTCACTTGCGTGGAACGGATATCTTTCTGGATAGTGTGGATGATCCCAATTTCGTCAAGGAACTGGTCGAATACACCAAACAGATTGCCATTGCCATCAGCCAGTATTACATTGATGCGGGTATGGATGTGATCGCGATTGTAGATCCGCTTATTTCTCAGATATCCCCGCGCATGTTCACTAAATTCTTCACTGAGCCTTTCAGCGAAATTTTTGAATTTGTCAAGCGCGCAGGGGCTTTTTCTGCTTTCTTTGTGTGCGGAGATGCGACCAAAAATATTCGCGTGATGTGTGAAACAAAGCCCGATTGTATCGCGGTGGATGAAAATATCAACATGGGCGCTGCCAAAGCCATCACTGACGAGTTTAATATCACCCTTGGAGGAAACATCCCACTAACGACTTGCATGTTGCTTGGCAACCAACAAGATAACATGAAATATGTAGTCGACCTGCTCGATAAAGTGAATCATCATAATCTCATCATTTCCCCCGGATGTGATATGCCATACGCCATTCCTATCGAGAACACGATTGCTGCCGTTCAGGCAGTGCGAGAACCCGACAATACACGCAAAATTGTAGAAAATTACACCAAGGCAGAAATTGATATTCCCATCATCCTGCCGGATTACAAGAACCTATCCAAACCACTGGTCGAGGTATTTACCCTGGACCCAGATACCTGTGCAGCATGTACATATATGTGGCGGGCTGCCCAGAAGATCAAGGAAATCATGGGGGATAAAATCGACCTGCGCTTATACCGCATCACGGAGATCGAGTCTGTTGCACGTGTGAAAAAGATGGGAATCGAGAAAATCCCTGCAATCTACATAAACGGAGAATTAAAATATTCCTCCATCATCCCCGGACAATCCGAGTTTTTGGCAGAAGTTGAGAAATATATCAGATAAGCTGCAAAACAGCCCTATCATTAAAGACAAAAAACACGCCTTTTTATATTGGCGTGTTTTTTGATCTTTTCATTGATCAATCGTAGTACCCGAAATCATCTGCTGCTTTGCTCATCATATAGATATTCACCGGTGGGGTAGTGGCACTGATGGTGCAGCCACCCATAAAGATATAACGATGTCCTAATTGTTTGCCCTTCTCAATATTCACTTTGCAAGCTTCATAAACCTCTTCAGGCTCTTTAGTGGTAACGATGACCGGTTCTACATTACCACAAATGATATCATTCGGGAAATATTCTCCAGCTGTTAGAAGATCCACTTCAGATCCAAAACTAAGGATGCCGGGATCACCCCACGGTAATTGAGCCAGCAATTTCAGATTTTTATTCTGGTCACCACAGATATGGTCATAGATATGCTTCACCCCTTTTTCAAGGACATATTCATGCAGTTCTTTGCGGTAAGGGAAAACGAATTTCTCATACATGCGGGGTGAGATCAACCCATCGGTGGGTGAGGCGCTACGTGGAAGAACATTTTCGGCACCAAATTCATCAATGAAATAATCAGCTACCTGTTTGAGATGATCAGTCATTAAACGCATAGCATAATGGACCACATCCGGTTCGGTGGCTGCCCAAAGCAAGAAAGTATCGACTCCACATAAATTGGCTGCAAAGGTAAAGGGGCTACCGTAGATAAAACCAATCTGGGTACCTTCTTTTTGTTGGATGTGAGCGAATTCCATCATCATAGGGATACACCCGGCGGTTTTAACATCCGGTAACTGCAGTTTGTAAACATCATCTGGTGCAGCAACCGGTCTTTTTAAAACTCCAGGGCCTGATCCAAATCGATCCTCCGGCCATTTGATCTCACCACCGAATTCCCAAGAACCGTACGCCACAAAAGTGTAGAATGGTGCCAACTCAGCATTGTATTGCTCCATGGTTAATTTCTGGGCTTTAAAACTAACCGGTGGATTGTCGTAAATATCAGCCTTAGGGATACCACAATTTCGGGAACAGAAATCATATCCTTTGTGAGAGAAAAGCACGCGATCCACAGGTTGACGGTTCAACAGTGCATGATAACGTTCTTGATTGGTCATTTTTGCTTTTGATGAATACATGATCGCTCCTACATTTTAGATGGGTCAATAGCGAACTTGATACCTTCAAATTTACGCACTTTTCCGAAGGCTTCCAGTAATTGGCTTAGCGGCAAGGTTTCTGTAATAAGCTTGCGACCGTCAACCAAACGATATTTCAACAGATTGAAGGCTCTGCGATAATCATCCGGTGTCTGATGATATCGACCATACAAGGTCAATTCAGCATAATGCATGGTCGTGGTATCCAGTGTTACCGTCGAACCACTCTTACAACCTCCATGGAACAGTACGGTGCCATGTTTGCGGACCAACTGCATAGCTTCTTCCCAAGCTTGTGGAAAACCAACTGCTTCAATCGCCACATCTGCACCACGCTTTCCGTCGGTAATTTCCTTTACATATTGAATACGTTCTTCCAACTTCAATTCACGAATATCAATGAAATCCGTTACACCATAGGCATTGGCTACTTTCTTCCGTTCTTCGGTTATCTCCCCTGAGAGAATGACTCGCCCTCCCTGCAGCACTGCCAGACGGGACAACATCAAACCAAGCGGACCCGAACCCAATACCACCACCGTGTCACCCGGGATGATGTTGATACTGCGAATTGAATGCAAAGCCGTCCCCAGTGGTTCCGAAACCGCTGCTTCTTCATAGGTCATTCCTGCTGGCAATTTATATACGTTGTATTTCACCAAGCGCGCAGGGATAGCAATGTATTCAGCATAAGCGCCATTTAGAATAAGCAAATCTTCACAGAGATTGAACATCCCACGCCGGCAATAAAAACATTCCATACATGGAACAGCATTGCAGGTAGCCACCCTACTACCAACTTTGAAATCTTTTACCCCTTCGCCGATCTCCACCACTTCACCACTGAATTCATGACCGAATGTTGATGGAATGGTTTTTATGATGGTTGGATGCCCTCGTTCGTAAGTTTTAATATCAGTTCCGCACGTTAGTGCAGCGCCAACCTTGACAAGCAATTCACCTGGAGCGGGTCGAGGTATTTCAATCTGTTCAAACCGCACATCCATCGGTCCATAAAAAAGAGCTGCGTTCATCTTACCCATGATCTTCACTCCTCTGATTTGATCTTTGCAATAATTTTGGAAGAGTCCATCTCACATAATGAACTTTCTTCGAATCTTTTTTCAGCTTCGTCCAAAATTTCTGCACTGGCACGTGTTCCAATCATTTTGGTGCCGATGGCACGATAAGCTAACACATCATCCAAGGTGCGAATTCCTCCTGCAGCTTTGACAGCCACCTTCTTACCTGTACTCTGTCGCATCAGGTAGCAATCTGCCAGTGTAGCACCACTTTTTCCATAACCAGTGGATGTTTTTACAAAATCTGCGCCGGCATTCTCTGTCAGTTGGCAGGCTTTTACGATCATTTCTTTTGTCAAGAAGCAATTTTCAAAGATCACTTTAACGCTGATATTTCTTGCATGGGCACATTCCACCACCTCATGAATATCCTGTTCAACATAATCAAATTCTCCCGATACAAGACGGCTTATTGCCAGTACCATATCGAGAGAACTAGCCCCATTATCCATCGCCAATTCCGCCTCATAAACTTTGGCAGTGGTTAGATTTGAGCCATGTGGAAAGTCGATCACTGTGCTCACCAAAACTCCACTACCCGCCAATCCCTGCACGGCACGTTCCACGTCATAAGGAGCAACACAACAGGTCGCCATTTTATATTTTCTTGCTAGTTTGATCCCCTCATCGAATTCTTCGTTGGTTAATGTCGGTCTTAATAAAGAATGATCAATCATTTCAGCAATATCAAATACTGTTAAGTCATTCATTGTAAACAAACCCTTCCTCGAAAATTTAATTATTTGGTTTCCAAAACCATTTTGATCTTGATCAGGTAAATACCTGAACCATAACTGACCGGAGTACCCGAAGCATCGTATGATAATCGGGTACGTAGAAGTGCAGGGACATTTTCATCAACACATAATAATTCCGCTTCATTTTGGCGAAGTGATACCGGACTCATCGAATCTTCGGCTTTTACGACTTTCAGGTCATAGTTTTTATAAAGAATGTAATATGTAGATTGTTCCAATCCGGTTGATCCAAACATTTCCTTAGATAAGCCAGGGAAGTATTTTTCAGGGGCATACCAACGCTCTAAGGCTACCGGCGCATCCTCAACGATGCGCAAACGTTCCATGAAATGAACTGGCTCACCTGGTTCAATCTCTAAATTCCTTGCAATCTTCTCTGAACAATCAATCGTTTGGAAATTTATGATCTTGGTCACTAGCTGGATGCCTCTGCTGATGAATTGATCGGTAAAACTACAGAGGTCCTGCAAATTTTCTTCCAGCTTGACACCAGCTACAATCGTGCCTTTTGAACGGCGCCGCTCCAAATAACCCTGATGCACCAATTCAGAAAGCGCTTTTCGGATAGTGGCTCTGCTTACATTAAAACGTTCTTGCAACTGAAGCTCAGTTGGAATATAAGCGCCAGGAGGATATGTGCCGTCTTCAATTTCTTTTTGCAAGATCTGCATGACCTGAAAATAAAGGGGTATTGGAAGATCTTTATTTATTTTTCCTATCACGTCCACTTCCTTTCATCAATTCACGATAAATTTTTCAAAATCCTTGTTAATGCAATATTTAGGGATCTTTTTTTCAATGATATATTCGTATACACCCTGTGAAAGAACACTAGCTCCAATCTCGGCGGCTTGAACCGAGGCGCCGCCCAAATGTGAGGTTGCTGTGACATTATCCAATCCAAATAACGGACTGGTTGGCGCGGGAGGTTCGTCTTCAAATATATCCAGTGCCGCTCCGGCAATCTTATGAGATTTCAGAGCGGAGTAGAGCGCATCGTGATCAATTAAACCACCCCGTGCTGTATTAATTATATAAGCCGTATTCTTCATTTGGGCGATCTCTTTTTCACCAATCATGCGACGGGTTTCATTGGTTTCACGCATATGCAATGATATATAGTCACAACATATAAAGATCTCATCGATAGAAGCAGGGTTACAACCCCATTTAATAATATCTTCCTGCAGAACATAAGGATCATACACCAAAACTTTTGCCCCAAAAGCCTGCAGAATCGCAGCCACTTTACGTCCGATGGCACCAAAACCCATCAGTCCAACCACCGATGAATTTAATTCATTTCCCACTTCAGAATTCGTATACAGGTCACCACGCCATCGTTTATCTCGCATAAGCGAAGTATGAGATCGGGCAATATTCCGAGAAACCGAGAGCATCAAACCAATCGTAAATTCAGCGACTGCCCCTGAATTCCTACCAGGTGCATATAAGACTGGAACTCCTCGTTTTGTGCAGGCATCCCAATTGATATTTATCGGACCGCCGCGCGCGACGCCCAGTACCTTAAGATTTTTAGCACTGGAAACAACTTTTTCGGAAATCGGTGCGGTGTGAGTGATGATGATATCTACATCCTGTACCACCCTGGCAGTTTCATCTTCATCACCCACAAATTCGCTGATTTCATCCGTTTCTTGCACCGGAACAACCGGCCAATCATCTTGCAGGTAAACGTATTCAAAATTCAAGCCTGTACTCTTAAATACTTTCTTAAAAGAATTCTCAAGAATATCCTTGGTTACAAATAAATCGCTCAATACGGCTACTTTCATGATCATCCCTCACATTAATGCAACTCGGTAATTTTTCGTGCTCTTTCAGCCAGTAATTCATCGATCACCTGCCATAAGGATTCATCAATCGCGACTTCACCTGCCTTGATGGTTTCTTCAATCTGGGATGGTTTTCGCGCACCGACAATAGCTGCGGTCACCTGGGGGTGACGTAGAGTCCAAGCAATCGCAAGTACAGCCATACTGACTCCCTGTTTTACTGCAATGTCTTTCATCTTGTCCACAGTTTCAAGGTTGATGGAAAGGATTGGATCGTTAAAATTTGGATCCCCTTTTCTCCAATCATCAACAGGAAGAGAGGCAGCCCTTTCAGCATTGAATTTTCCGCTGAGCAAACCGGCTTGCATAGGGCTGTAGACGACCACCCCGATGTTATGTTCGCCACAATAGGGTAAGATTTCGGATTCAATATCAGTCTTGAACATACTATAAGGAGGTTGTAGTGAGGTTAATTCACGAATTGAGACAATTCTTTTCATTTGTGATACGCTGAAATTCGATACACCACCAAAACGTACCTTCCCTTCAGCAATCAGATCGGAAATTGCCTGCCAGCCTTCTTCAATATCTTCATCCGGTAATGGCCAATGGATCTGATATAGATCGATCACGTCGGTTTGCAGTCGGCGTAGACTTGATTCAACTTCAGCCTTGATACTATCGGCTTTCAGATGTCCATAGATATCCGAACCATCTTCTTTCCATAGGATGCCACATTTTGTAGCAATGATGACCCTATCACGACGTCCCTTGAGTGCTTGACCAATAATCTCTTCAGAATGACCATGTCCATATCCTTTAGCTGTATCGATCCAGTTAATTCCCAAGTCAATAGCTCTTTGAATAGTCTGGATTGAATCATTATCATCCTGAGCACCCCATCCATAGGGATTGTTTCCCCCACCAATTGCCCAGGTTCCCAAACCAAGCCGCGATAACCATAAATCGCTGTTTCCCAACCTTTTCTTGTTCACACCATCCTCCGTTTATCAAATTGAAAGCGATGTATCCCGGTCAAAATAGTACAGGTTATCAAGGTCGTAAGCCATTCCAATCTGTGTTCCTACTTTTGGAACGCTATCCGTATGAGTCTTCACCTTGATCTCTTCTGAAACAACCTGTACATTAACAATAGTAGTCTGACCGAGTGTTTCGACGATTTTTATTGTTCCCTTAGTCAATGCGCTGGGGTCATCCGGATTCACAAAACGGATATCCCTAGGGCGAACACCGATAACGATCTGACATGAGCCGATCTTTTCATTCAATAAATTTTGATCTTTTCGGGGGATCGGCAATTTATAGGGAGACTGACAATCCACTACCGCAAAATCACCCTGGTAATCGACTGGTAGCAGGTTCATGGGAGGATCACCCAAGAACTGTGCCACAAAGATATTGCGTGGTTTGTAATACACCTCATCGGGGGTTCCGATCTGTTGGACCACACCTTCCCTGATAACAGCAACAGTATCTGCCATAGAAAGAGCTTCCAATTGATCGGGGGTCGAATAAAGGGTGGTCACACCAAACTCCCGCTGGATACGTTTCAATTCAGAACGCATACGATGGCGCAACTTCGCATCTAAGTGCGAAATTGGTTCATCCAACAAGAACATATTCGGTCGGCGCACCAAAGTGCGACCTAAAGCAACACGTTGTTTCTGTCCCCCGGAAAGTTCTTGCGGATGGCGCTCCAGCAATTCTTGGATGCCCAACATTTCGGCGACTTCACGAACACGCGCTTCTTTTTCAGCCTTTGAAGATCGTTTTTTCCGGATGGGTGAATTCAAGGGGAAGAGCAGGTTCTCTCTAACTGTCATATGAGGATAAAGCGCATAATTTTCAAAGGCGGTTGCAACATTTCTAGCCTGAGGAAAAGCATCGGAGCAATCTTCTCCTCCCAACAGCACTTTCCCCGCATCGGGTTGCACAACCCCGGAAATTACATTGATACAGGTGGATTTACCTGCACCGGAAGCCCCCAACAGGCAAAACATCTCACCCTCTTTGCATTTGAAGCTCACATCATCGAGAGCAATTTTCTTTCCAAAAGTTTTTGTTATATTTTGTAATTCTAGACTGGCCATTCTTGCCTTTCCTCAATTTTCCATCTCTTCATCAAAGAAGACATTCCTGCCATCTTCCAAAGAAAAGAAGTGAATGTGTTCTTGATTGAATTTCACATAGATCGTTTGGCCAACTTCAGGGCGAACATCACCAAGCACCTCAGATAGGAAGAGTCGGTCTTCCACTTTCAGAGTGATGATAGTACGATCACCTTGAATCTCCACAAAATCCACCTCCAACCCACAGCAATTTGCACTTTCTATAAAGGAAATGCAAATATCTTCGGGTCGAACACCGAGACGAATTCTTTGCTGTGAATTGGTTGTAAAACGTTTTGTCCATACCTCATTCAATTCGAAATGGAAAGCCGGGCAAGCAATAGAATATTTTCCATCCTCCTGGAGGACATCACAATCAACAAAATTGGCTGGGGGTTCACCGATAAAACCAGCCACGAACTCGTTGAAGGGATGATGGTAGATATCTAGAGGTGTGCCGATCTGCTGGATCTCACCCAAGTTCATCACCGCGATTCGATCAGCCATAGCCATAGATTCCACCTGGTCGTGGGTGATGTAGAGCGTTGTCACACCCAGACGGCTTACCTGCGCCTTCAATTCTTCACGCATCCGCGCACGTAAGCTGGCATCCAGGTGAGAAATAGGTTCATCCATGATCAACACATCCGGTTCGCGGACGATGGCACGTCCAATCGAAACACGTTGCATCTCGCCACCGGACAAATGGCGGGCATTTTTATTCAAAATAGGTTCCAGATCAAGAAATTTTGCAGCAGATTTCACTTTTTTATCAATGGCATCTTTTGACATATTTCTTGCCCGCAATGGAAAAGCAATGTTCTCATAAACACTCAAATTTGGATAAAGTGCCCAATTTTCAAAAACCATCGCGACATTGCGTTCTCTGGGGCGCATTTTGTTCATAACCTTACCATTGAAAAATATCTGACCTTTCGATATCTCCTCAAGACCAGCGATCATACGCAGGGAAGAAGACTTTCCACATCCGGAAGGACCAAGGATCGAAAAGAATTCGCGATCTTCACATTTCCATGAAACGTCCTTGACAGCTTCGACATCACCTTTATATATTTTCCAAACGTTACGTAGTTCAACACTAGCCACGTTTCATCTCCTGATCTTATTCGTACAGGCTCATTTCATAACCTGCATGGAACTTCCAAACAGCACGAGAAGCTTTGATGGGAACATCATCGGGGTCCCAGGTGATCCGGAAGCGTAAAAGCACCGGAGTGCCAACAGGCACCTGCAAAAATTTTGCTTCCCTTTCCTCAAGGCATGCTAACATCACCTCATCAGTTGCCCGTTCAGATACCAAACCAAATTTTTCTTCCATCACTTTAAAGGAAGATTGACCCGAACCTGTTTCAGTAAACATATCTTTCGTGATACCCGGGTAAAGTTTGGCGGGAAAATAAGAGGTTTCGATCGCGACAGGAAACCCATCCGCAGAGCGCATACGTTCCATGATCTGGATCTTGTCACCTTCATCGAGATTCAAGCGTTCCCGGATAGATGGCCAGGCATCCACCAACTCCCAATTCAAGATTTCCACCCCAGGATTCTGCCCGCGTCTTTTAGCTTCTGTTGTAATAGAATGTGTTCCGGTCAATGTTCCCCAAAATTGATAAACCGGCGTGCGATAAACATGTCCTTTCTGGCAATGATCACGTTCCACATACCCTTCATAAACCAGTTCACTCAGAGCAGATTCAATTTCATGCTCATTAACCTGAAACTTTGCCGCAAGTTCTTTCACATCCGGTAACTTCACCCCGTCAGCGAATTTCTGGGAAGTCAACCATTTCTCAATCTCAAAAAAAACCTTGTTCATTTTCTACCTCGTATTCTTATTTAGATTTAGCCCTTTACTCCACTTCGTCCCAACCCTTCGACCAGGTTTTTGGAGAAGATGAAGACCAAAATATAGATAGGAATAATCCCAGCCAGGGCAGCGGCTGACATCTCACCAAACTGCATACCATGTTCTCCGATATACTGCGATATACCGATCGGGAAAGTTTTGGATGCTTCACTGTAGGTCAGGATGAGTGCAAACAAAAATTCATTCCAAGACATGATCAAACAGACCACCCCTGTTGACAACACACCCGGTTTGATCAAGGGATAAACAATTTTCAACAGGGTGTCGAACTTACTGTACCCATCAACCCAGGCGGCGTGCTCCAATTCCACCGGAATATTACGGATATAACTATCCAACAACCAGAATGCCAAGGGAATATTCATCATGGAGTGTACCAAGATCAAACCCACCAACTTATCTTGCAACCCAAGTATCTTTACTATTGCAAAAATGGGTACCGTCACAACAATGGGAGGCATTACATAAGTTCCCAAAACCAGGGAGGGAAGTACTGCCCCACCTGTCTTAAAGCGCACCGTCGTGTAAATGGTTGGAACTGCAATCAACAAAGTAATGATGGTGCTCGAAATCGCTACCACAGTTGAATTGAAAAGGTATTTCGTCAACGGCACATTGCGAAATGCTTTTTGCCAGTTTTCGAATGTAATACCGCCCTGGGGAAATAACGTACCCGAGGTACGGATTTCAAGAGGAATTTTCAATGAGGTAGCCGCAACGAATATGATCGGTAATAATATGATCGCTAAAAATCCAATGGCGATCAGTAAACTAATAATTTTCGAAAGCACATTTCTATTATTCATTCTGAACTCCGCATAAAAATTTCTCGTGCCCTGGTGACAAGAGTGGCAATGATAGTAATGATGAGAAGCATCAAGAAACTTAGTGCAGCAGCATAGCCAGTATTGAATTGCTTGAAGGCTACCCGGTAGATATAGAAAGACGCCACTTGTGTGGTATTGCCGGGTCCACCAAATGTCAGCATATAAACAAGATCGAACACTTTTAACGAAATCAGCAATTTGAAGAGGAATACAACGATCACTTGGGGGAGAACCAATGGTAAGGTCAATTTCCTAAAAACCCTCCACCCAGATGCCCCATCGACTTCTGCAGCTTCAAATGGTGCTTTAGGTAATGCTTGCAAAGCGGCATAGCACAGGATAAAACAAAAGGGAGTCCACTGCCACAAATCTGCAAACATGATCGATGGGAAGGCTAATTTGGGATCTCCTAAAAAAGCGATCAGTCCTTTTGTCAGTCCCCATTTCATCAAGTAATGATTTAGCAAACCCGAATTCGGGTCATAGATCAACTTCCAGATCATCGAGACTGCCACCGGTGGAGTGAACATGGGGAGCAAGGCTATACTTCGTAGTATGGTGTTCAACCCCCGGATACCTCGTACCGCATATGCCAATAGAAATCCAAAAAATGTTTCAAGAGTAGTAACAACGAAAGCGAACAAGAAAGTATTAACAAGGGACCTTCCAAAATTTTCATCGAGAACAGCCTGTTTGAAATTGTTAAACCAGATGAAATCTTTGAAAGGTTGTGCCAGGGTCGATTTCGTCAGACTGGTACTGACCACATATATCAAAGGAATGATAGAAAAGAAAGCTAAAAAGATCCAAGCAGGGATTGCCATGATCTTTGGGCTCAAACGTTCAAGTTTATTTTTCAACGGTATTCTCCTGACCAAAATCCATTTCATATGGAGAAGAAATGGGGATGGGTAGATCCACCCATCCCCATTTAATAAAATACTACTTTCCCAAAATCTGTAGCCAAGCGGCTTGGGTATCATCCAAGGCTTGTTGGGGAGTTTTATCTCCAATCAAAGCGAGGGAAAGATTGTCAGTAAGAGGTTCCTGTAATTCAAACCACTGGGCACTGGTCGACCAAGTGATAGCATTGGCGTGGGCTGCCTTAATAGCATCCACGATCTCCTGCCCTGCAAATTCAATATAAGCAGGATCTTCCAAGGTCGAGTAGCGAACAGGGTCGATGCCACCGACAACGGTATTGTAGCGGGCAGCAATATCGGGTCGGGCAATGAAATTCAGAAATTCCATGGCTGCATCTGGATGGGGTGCAACTGCCGAAACACCGACCGCAAAACCTGCATTGACAGATGCAACTACTTTTGCATTGTCACCAGAACCGATCGGTAAGTGCCCCACACCCCATTTGCCAACGATAGATGAGCTTTCCGGATCATCGGTCATGCCAGGCAGATCAGTCCAGAATTCGACCATAGCAGCTTTTCCGGTGAACCAACCACCCAAGGCTTCATCGAAGGCAACCGCAGAGGCGGTGGGGAGAGCATATTGTGCCTGTTCAACCATGCCGGTTAATGCTGCAACAGCTTCAGGGCTATTGATGGTGGGATTGCCATCCGCATCAAAGAAAGCACCACCATAGGCACCAAATCTGTTCAGGAAGGAACCAATCAGGATCAAGGGGCTCTTGGCACCCATGATCGCGCAACCATATACACCATCTGCAGCACCAGCTTCGGTGATGGCTTTGCAGGTATTTAGATATTCATCCCAGGTAGCGGGGAAGGTTTGCCCATACATATCGAAGATCTCAGTGTTGTAATAGAGCAGGTGCATATCACCATCAAACGGGAAGGCATACTTGGAACCATCAATAGTTGTGAAAACATCTTTGAATGTCACAATGAGATCATCAAGTTCCAATACTTCCTCATTTTCTGCATACCAGTCATCCAAATTCCTCAACACACCGTTTTCTACCAGGGTGCCCAAACCGGGATACCAAAAATCGACTACATCGTAGTATCCAACTCCTGAGGTAACATCCAATACAGCTTTTTCCACAACATTGTCATAAGGAACAACGTCAACGGTAACCTTGCAGCCGGTTTCTTCTTCAAACCATTGGGCAAGATTTTGTGATGCAACTGTATGTGGCTGGATCGTTAAGAAGGTAATCTCCTGTCCCTCCAACGGTTTGGCAGCAGATTCTTCTGCGACCACAGGGGCTTCTTCCACTACGGCAGTCTCCGATTTTGGAGCACATGCTGCGAATATCATAGTGAACAAAACAACAATCGAAAACACTTTCAAAAACTTATTCACGGTTTTTCCTCCATTTTTTATTTACTGATATTAGAAAAAATCATTCATTAATTTCCTATATTTTGTTCCTCCTTCCTTCTCTCTATTTTTCCCATTTTTCAATTCCATAGGTTGAAGTCTTTTCCCAGATAGGCCAAACAGCCTTAATTAATTCTTTGTAAATCTCATAGATTTGGTCATATTTCGCCTTGTGTTGAATATCCGGAGTAAATTCTTTGCGGATATGAACCATCTTTTGCACACCTTCGGCGTGATCCTTGAATACGCCTACCGCCACACCGGCATTAATGGCAGCACCACGTGAACCAGAATCACTGCCAGATGGAACACGCATAGTATTGCCGGTGCAATCTGCCAGGATCTGGCACCAAACATCATTCTTGGAAGCACCTCCGGATAGATAGGTGATCTCCAGTTTTTCGTTTTTCAACATACTTTCGTAATTATGACGGGTAGACAAAGCAACTCCCTCGAAGACTGCCCTTAATAGATGAGCTCTTTTATGCCAATCCCCCAGACCAGAGAACATACCACGCGCCTCCGGTTTCACGAAAGGTGAACGTTCCCCTTGCAGCAGGGGTAAATAGATTACTCCACCAGAACCGACGGGGATATCCGCGATCTCTTCAGAAATAATCTCATAGATCGAACAGCCCCTTTGTGCAGCCTGGATACGTTCTGCCTCCAAGAATTCGCGGTCGAACCATTCCAGATTCCCGGCAGCAAGCTGCGCCATAGAAGTCTTGTAATACACACCCGGCACGTTGTATGCCATCAAACTATAAATACGTTCCGGATCAGGAACAGGATTAGCACTAAGAACCACATGCACCCCTGCGGTGGCTACCGTACTGCCAGCCTCCCCCACCTTGTAGCATCCGGCACCGAGGGCAGAACAAGCGCCATCAAAGGCGCCACTCGCCACCGGTGTTCCCTCGCATAATCCGGTTTTCTCGGCTGCTTCGCGGGTGACGTATCCGGCAACCTGCCAAGCCGGTACGAGTTCAGGCAGCAGATGACGGTATTGTGCAATCCCCACCATATCCAACACTTCTTGTGAAAAATCCATGCTGGCATAATCCAATAGCGATACCGATGCCATGGAATAATCAACGCTCAATTTACCGGTTAGGCAATACTTGGTCCAATCTTTTGAAGTGATATTGACAGCAGCCCTTTCAAGGCTTTCAGTCTCATTATCCATCAACCAGGGAAAGATGGTAACAGGTCCGATCCCTGCAAACAGGTTCCAGCCCGATTTATCGTAAATGGATTGCAGCAACCCTTGCTCACCCCAACGATCGAGATAAGGTTTTGCACGCCCATCCAACCAGATGATCGCATTACGAACCGGATTTCCATTTTTATCCAATAACCAGACACCCCCTCCATGTCCGCTCAACGAGATCCCAGCGATTTCTTTGGGATCAATCTTTGAACGGTTGATGACATCCCGGATAGCAGCCGCCATAGCCTCCCATATTTCTTGCATACTCTGCTCTGCCCAACCCGGCTGGGGGTGCAGGGTTTGTACTTCTTTTGAACTGGAAACAGCAATTTCCTGCCCGTTGAAATCAAAAAGAGTAGCTTTTGTCGTAGTTGTACCATTATCAATTCCAAGCAAATACTTTTTTTGCATGCTTCACCTCGGGCATCAGTTTAATATTTGTTCAAAAAGGGGAGAATTTGGTATTTCATCAGTTGTTTATTATGTAGTGTGTTACGTTTGTACTGACATTATACCATAATTTGTTAATACAATTCAAATGAGGCGGAAATATTTGACGTAAAGGGGGTGACAGGAACCGTTAACTAGTCATTTATATACAATCCACCACTGGCTCGTAGCCAATCTGCAATAGTGTCAACCACCCGATTTACATTGTCGTCAGATACATCCACTTCTACTGAGGGCAAACGAGATGTTGCCACCAGTTCATGCATACACGCCTGTTCTTCTATGAACTTACCCAGATCATCATATTGGGTAGGGTTGCCGGATACTTTCAGGCGTTCTTCTCTAGCAACTTTAAAAGAATCTTCACTGCGCGTGCAGAAAACCAACCTGAAATTGAGTGCTAACAGCCGTTCCTCCAACCATGTGAAATCATAATGTTTCTGGTGCTCCATCCATTGGTACATGATGGTGGATAGATGAAAGCGATCCACCATCCAGGAGTAATAACGCAACAGTTCAAAGAGATGCGCCCAGGTGCGGTAGGTCTCCATTGCCAGCTCTTCCTCATCCGGATTGAAATTGATCAGCCCGCGTCCCCAGGGGTAATTGGTGAATGCGCACCATTCGGCGGAAATGATGGGGGAATGGTAACGATATTTACGTGGTCCGACCACGCGTGGATGTTCATTCAAGGCAAAGGCAATCTCCGTTTTACAGGTCAGTCGTGTGCCTTCCAGGATAATTTTGGGACAAAGTTTTTCTCCCATAACCGCATCCTAATTAAAATTA
>JAAZNC010000065.1 GCA_012798455.1 Chloroflexota bacterium
CGCAGTGAAGGAGATGTGGTCGAGGTTTCTATTGATCGGATGTATCGGGAAGAGCTTAGATTTGGAAATTTGATGATCGGTGAAGGTCAAAAGCCTGAAGATAACTATAAGGTAGAAAAGGCGGAGGAATAGAAATGATTGCAGGGTTCATTCACCTGGTTTGGAAGGTCATTTGGAATGTGGTCGTGGTTCTGGTCTGTGCTGGTCTGATTTTCATTGGATACAAAGCCAATCAACCCATGAGCGTAGCCGGCGCGCCTAAAGGAATGACTTATGTTGAGTTCATCCAGGACCGGCTTGAGGCAGCAAAAACCGTCGAACCCTCCCGATGTGGTTGGGGAATGATGCTTTCTCTGGCTGCGCTTGGACCGATTTATAGCGTGGTTTATACCGAAGTGGCGATTCACCCAGGAGGATTTCTTGATCAAGTGACTGCACCTGACCCTGATATTCCCTCTGGGGTAGCTGAAGCAAAGTGGTATGAAGTCCCTGGTATCTGGTGGGATGTGGTAGTGCGGCTATCGTGGACAATGTTGGGAAAGCCTCATCCATATGGGTGCCAGTTACGATCGATGGCGATTAATAATTGACCGTTGGCATGATCACACAGTTTTTTTTGATACTACACCTCTCTTTGATTTCATTTTTAGGGGAAGTGAGGTTGCCTATGATAGAATTAGATTTTGTTTTGCACAACCCAGATCCCCTGTTGCGAAAAAGAAAACGTCCTATTATTATCATAATGGGTAAGTAGAAAGTTCGGAATTATAAATCATGATAAATTTGACTTAAAGTGAGAATGATGACAAATTCATTTGAATACAAAGATAGGATTTTTATAAGTTGCCAAGATACTCTTGAAGGGATGAAATCTTTACAAGACAATTCTATTGATTTAGCTATCGCAGATCCACCATACGGGGCATCAACAAAAGCAAATTGGAATTTACAAGGCAATCATGATTTACCTGGGATGGGTGGTGCATGGAAACTCGCTTCCCATGACTGGGATATGTTATGTGGTGTCGAAGGTTTTAAATTTACATTTGCTTGGTTGAATGAATTGAAGCGTATAGTAAAACCATCAGGGTCAATTTGGATTCATTCCACATACCATAATTCGGGATACGTAAATGTTGCTTGTCAGGCTCTTGGAATAGAAATAATAAACGAGGTGGTTTGGTATAAAAGAAATTCATTTCCCAATCTATCAGGCCGTAGGCTTACAGCGAGCCATGAAACCATTTTATGGGTTCATACTGGAACGAAACGGGAATATTTGTTTAACTATAATGAAGTAAAAGCAGCTTCTTTCTCTGAGGATCAGCTTAAGGAAGCAGGTAAGCAACTTCGTACTGTGTGGGATATTCCGAATAATAAGAAGAAGGATGAAATACAATTTGGCACCCATCCAACACAAAAACCAGTCAGATTAATAGATAGGATGTTAATGATTTCAGCAAAACCGGGTGGAAGATTACTGTCGCCATTTATGGGGTCAGGAACCGATATAGTTGCAGGTTTTAGATATGGTATGAATTGCGTTGGATTCGAAATTGAGAAAGAGTATTTTGATCTATCACTCATGCGAATAAAAGAAGAAATCTTGAAGAAAGAATCATCATTATTTTGAAGGCGCGATAATGTCGACAAAGATAGAACCCGTAATAAAATGGTCTGGAAGCAAAGGAAAAGTTGCTAGTTCTATTGCGACGCTTTTCCCCCAAAAAATTTCCGGAAGATATTTCGAACCTTTTGTTGGAGGTGGTGCTCTGTTGCCATATAAAGGACTTGCAACAATAGGTCTCGCTGGAGATATTATCCCTGAATTGATTGGAATTTGGAATTGTATTAAATCATCTCCGGGTGTCGTAGCTTCAGAATATGAGGTTCGTTGGAGTTCGCTTCAGGAAAATGGTTATCTAGAGTATTACAAGATACGCGATTCTTTTAACAATAACCGAGACCCCCTAGATCTATTGTTTTTAACACGTACATGTGTTAATGGCCTAGTAAGATTTAATAAAAAGGGGGATTTTAATAACTCACTACACCATACAAGACCTGGAATTAATCCAAGTGAATTTCGTAAGATTTGTTACCAATGGAGTACATACATCCAGAAAGTTGAATTCGTTGTTGACGACTATAGAAATACTCTTCATTCAACTATGAATGGAGATGTAGTTTTTCTTGATCCTCCTTATGGAGGCACTAAAGGACGTTATCAGCCCACAAACTTTGACTTATCAGCATTCTTTAATGAGTTGGATCGTTTGAATTCCATAGGCGCAAAATGGATATTAACTTTTGATGGAATAGCAGGATCTAGAGAATATAACACTCAAGTCCCAAGGGATCTATATCAAACATTTTTACCTCTTCCGACTGGAAATTCGCCATTTACGAAACTAATGAACGCAGGTATAGATGCCGTGGTTGAATCAGTGTATTTGAATTTCCAACCTGGACCCGAATCTATCCGAAAATTTGCGGAGAATACCCGGCAAGACAGCAGCATTTTCACCAATCTTCGCATGTAATGTTGTAGTTCCTGTATCTGGATTGAATTCAAAACCAAACACAAAATCCAGATCGCTCTCATCCATAGCTCTAATCAAGTCTTTGCTGTTTATCCAACAAAATGCTCCTCCTGACAACACCTTGTGGTTTCCAAGGGTTACTCTGTTTTCACCAGTAGATGCGATCCATTCACCACCTTTTTCTCTGATGGTATTGGGAGGAGTGGTAGTTAGTTGTTCAACATAGTAGATCAATCTTTCGCCAATATTATGACTTAGCTTTTGTCCTCGATCTTTTGATTCGATTGAAAATAGAATCATCGGTGTTTCGTTTAATTGAATAACGTGATCAGGACGTTTTCCACCTTCTTCTGATACTCTAGGTAGAGATGTCCACCTATTCTCAAGCTTATTTTCAAAGTCATAAATTGAAATTCCACTCCAATCACCTCCAGGTGGATTACACAATGCCTCAAAAAAAGATTCACCGTCATTTTGGTTGAACAACATATGGGTAATACAATCCACATCTTGTTCGGTGAACGTAAGAGGGACTCGTTTTGTTGCTGTAAAAGTTATTGGGTTTGTTGGGTGACGATGTGGGCGATTTGTCAGAAAACCAAATGGTGACTCCGTGGTCGTACTATCTACTAGAACTCCATCACTTAAATTAATTACTGATTCGAGTAGGCCATTTTGCTTTATCGCTAAATCTAGCGAATTCTTCACGACGCTCCAAGTTGATGGTTTTGCAGGACCATTGATAATGGTTAAGACATCTACTTCTTCACCAAACAACATCCTTGTTAATGGAGCAAGCCCACGATCGGGACGCGAATCATCTCCTTCAGGTTTGAATCCAGTAACCCACACAATTATTAATGGCTGTTTTTTATTCACCCATTGATAAAAATCATCTGGTAGTAAATCTCCGTAAAGATTATTTAGCATGGATGATAATTGAACTCTTGAGTCAGGCGCTAATAAACAAATCGGTATGTCATCAGCGCCAATAGAAACCGGTGAAAGAAAATTGCCGCGATTGGATTCTGAAAACAACGAGGTGAGTTTCAAAAAAGTTGCCGTACTTTGTACTTTTGCTGATCTTTTCTTTCCCCATTTGGCACTTTTTTTTATCAACCAGTTAATTCTCGCGGAATTATTTAGCGATAAAACTGTAGCCCATTCCTGGGCTTTTAATGTATCACTGCGTTTACGATTATTAGCTAGAAGCTCAGTCATTCGCAATACTTTCTTGACAAGTATCTCAACAAAAGTATCAGTAGGAATTTTTTCAATAAGTGCTTTGATTAAGTTATGACCCTCCTTTTCGCCAAAGACCTCGGAAAAATCCGCTTTCATTTGCTGTGAACATGAAGGGCTAGAAAGAAAAACTGGAAGACATAATACCGAATAAAGTTTTGTTGCAGTTAGATAAGAAAACGGTACGATTGGATTAGGAAACCGCGATGCTTTAACCTCTCTGCTCTTATCTAATTCAACCCCACCAATTTCAGTAATATATAAGTAAGGTACCCCGGCAGTAACACAAGCTAAAGCACGCCCACTACGTTGCCAAGCCTGGTTTCCTGCTGGGAGTGCACTACAGTACTCTACAGCAAAAAGTAGCTCTTCAGTCTGATTTTCAATACGAGTAACCAGAACATCGGTTGCCTCACGTAATGGGCTTCCATTTTTAATAAGGAGTTCTTGAATATTAACGCTCCACCGCCCGTACCCCGGGAAAAGCTCTACATCAATGCAAATGTCATCGTTACTAATTCTGAAAATGGGCACGAATAATGGGCTATCCACATAACTATATGTCCCATTGAAGGCTTCGCTAATCAAGCGAACAGCCCGTTCGCACTCAATTATATTGTCGCCATAAATTCGTAGGCTTAATGGTTTTCTAGTCACATATGCCATTGTTCGCTCCTGTGATATTTAAATAACCTAATTTTGTATTGTTTGAAGATAGTAATTGTTCGCAGAAAAAGATTTTTTTGGCGAAAAACACCTTTGGAACCCCCTTTTGATATTCGGACCAAATATTTTTTATGGGAAAGGACAAGGAAATTCAAAATCACTCCTTAAGTTGACCCTCATTGAAATCAAACAGTGCTTTAGGCTCAATATTCAAAGCAAAACACATCTTTTCAATTAGGTCAAATGAAGGAGATACAAGTCCACGCTCGATACGGCTAATATATTCAGTAGAACAGCCAATTTGTTCTGCGAATTGATCTTGAGTTAAATCTCGCAGTCTGCGATATGATCTTAATCGGCGTCCAAATTTAAATTTAAGAGATGACTCATTTGACATGTAAGTATGATATTAACGCACTGTGAGATTTATTAGAAGGAACTCACAATACGAATTAACCTTTAACAAATTTGTGGGCTTTAATATCGATCTCGATCCACCTTACAAACACTTTTCA
>JAAZNC010000009.1 GCA_012798455.1 Chloroflexota bacterium
ATGTTATATAAAGCTTTTTAAAGATTATAAAGAGAACAATGTTCCTTCGATCCAAGGATCAAATCTCTTCCTTCCCTATTCGTTCCTTTGAAACGAATCCACTTGCACCTGATTTGCTGTCAACTTTTGTCAAGTTTTGTCAACAAAACCAAAACGAGGAGAGCCATCGCTCTCCTCGTTCATCTCTTCAAAAATTCTAGCGCTTGGTCTTGAGCGCATCCCAGCCGGCGAAAGTGCCGCTGTCGCCCAGGTCCGCTTCGATGCGCAGCAGCTGGTTGTACTTCGCCACACGGTCGGAGCGGGCGGGTGCACCGGTCTTGATCTGCCCGGTGTTGAGCGCCACTGCCAGATCGGCGATGGTGGAGTCTTCAGTCTCACCCGAACGGTGCGAAGTGACCGCCGTCCAGCCGGCGCGCTGGCACAGCGTCACCGCTTCGATGGTCTCGGTCAGCGAACCGATCTGATTGACCTTCACCAGCAGCGAGTTGCAGGATTTCTCTTCGATGGCGCGCTTGACGCGCACGGGGTTGGTGACCAGCAGGTCATCGCCCACGATCTGCAGCTTATCGCCCTTCTTTTCGGTCAGCAGTTTCCAGCCTTCCCAGTCGTCCTGGGCTAAGCCGTCTTCCAGCGACACGATCGGGAACTGCTCCACCCAATTTATCCAGAAATCCACCATCTGCGCGGGATCCAGTTTTTTGCCTTCGCGGCGCAGGTTGTAGACCTTTTCCTTTTCATCATAAAACTCGGAAGCCGCCGGGTCGAGCGCAATAGCAACATCCGTACCGGCTTTGAAGCCGGCTTTTTCGATGGCTTCCAGGATCACTTCCACCGCTTCCACATTGGCTTTCAGTTGAGGAGCATAGCCGCCCTCATCGCCTACCAGGGTGGTGTAGCCGTGCTCTTTGAGTACGGATTTAAGCGTGTGGTAGATCTCGGCACCCCAGCGCAAACATTCCGAGAAGGAGGGTGCGCCGAGCGGCATGACCATGAATTCCTGCGCGTCGGTGGATTGCCAGCCGGTGTGTGCGCCGCCGTTCAGGATGTTCATCATCGGCACGGGCAGCACATGGGCATATACGCCGCCGATATAGCGGTACAGGGGCATCCCCACATAGTTGGCAGCCGCTTTGGCGACCGCCAGGCTGGTACCCAAAATGGCATTGGCGCCCAGTTTGGCCTTGTTGGGGGTGCCGTCCAGCTCGAGCAGGGCAGCGTCAATGGCGCGCTGCTCGGTAGCATCCCAACCCAGCAGGTTATCCTGGATGATATCGTTGACGTTATCCACGGCTTTGGTGACGCCCTTGCCGTTGTAGCGGCTCTTGTCGCCGTCGCGCAGTTCGAGCGCTTCGTGCACGCCGGTGGAGGCGCCGGATGGAACGGCAGCGCGTCCCCAGCTTCCATCGTCCAGTACTACTTCCACTTCCACAGTGGGGTTCCCGCGAGAATCCAAGATCTCTTGGGCAGTGATAGATTCGATATAAGCGTCCATCTTTTATCCTTTATTCTATATTAGGTTTGATTACCAAGTCATAAGTATAATACGAAACCCTGGCGCGGTCCCATTTTTGTGGGAGCTGCTCAATACATGTTACTTATCCTGCAGAGCAGCGTTGATGAAGGCCTCAAACAGCGGGTGCGGGCGGTTGGGGCGCGACAGGAATTCGGGATGGAACTGGGTGCCGAGCATGAAGGGATGCTCCTTGATCTCGGCGATCTCCACCAGCCGTTCGTCGGGGGAGAGCCCCGAGAATACCAGCCCCTTTTCGGAAAGACGCTCACGGTAGGCGTTGTTGAATTCATAGCGGTGGCGGTGGCGTTCTTCGACCTGCTGAAGCTGGTAAGCGCGCGCAGCCTGCGTACCGGGTACCAGGTTGCACGGATACAAGCCCAGGCGCATAGTGCCGCCTTTATCGGTGATGGTCTTCTGGTCCGGCATCAGGTCGATGACGGGTAGGGGCGTTTTTTCGTCGAACTCGCTGGAGTTGGCCTTTTCGTCCTGCAGCGCGAAACGGGTGAACTCCACCACCATCAATTGCATACCCAGGCACAGCCCCAGGTAGGGAACCTTATTCTCACGTGCGTAGCGTGCTGCCATGATCTTGCCTTCGATGCCGCGCTGCCCGAAACCTCCCGGCACCACGATGCCGGCGGCTTTCTGCAGATCGTCCCAGCGCTGCTTGTTCTCCAGTTCGCACGAATGGATCCACAGGATGTGCAACCTGGTTTGATGTGCCAGAGCGGCATGGTTGATGGCTTCGCGCACGCTGATATAAGCGTCGTGCAGTTCCACGTATTTGCCCACAATGGCGATGGTCACTTCGCGCTCAGGATGGTGAATGGCATCCACCAGGGCGTTCCACTGCTGCCACTGCGGCTCTTTCTGGGCAGCCTGGTTGAAATACTGCAGCAGATATTCTGCCACGTGGTATTTTTCCAGCACGCTGGGAACCTCATAATAGGAATCCAGGGTCTGCATAGGTACCACAGCGCGTTTTTCCACGTCGCAGAATAGAGCGATCTTCTCGCACAGGGCTTCTTCGATGGGGTGGTCGGCGCGTGCGATGATCATGTTGGGGGTGATGCCCATCGAGCGCAGTTCGCGCACCGAGTGCTGGGTGGGTTTGGTCTTCAACTCATCGGTGGCGCCGATGTAGGGCAGCCAGGTCACATGAATGTGAAAGGTGTGATCTCTGCCGATCTCGTTGCGCAGTTGGCGGATGGCTTCCAGATAGGGCTGGCTTTCGATATCGCCGACCGTGCCACCCACTTCGATCAAGATGTAATCCGCATCACAGGAATTTGCCAGCTTCATGATGCGGCGCTTGATCTCGTTGGTGATGTGCGGGATAACCTGAATGGTGCCGCCCAGGTAATCGCCTTGGCGCTCGCGGCTGATCACCTCTGCATATACCTGACCGGTGGTGACATTGCTATTTCTATTAAGACGGACATCGATGAAGCGCTCGTAATGCCCCAGGTCGAGGTCGGTCTCTGCACCGTCATCTAGCACGAACACTTCCCCGTGCTGGTAAGGGCTCATGGTGCCAGGGTCCACGTTCAGATAAGGATCCAGCTTTTGCACGCCGATCTTGAACCCGCGCTCTTTCAGGCAACGCCCCAGAGCTGCTGCCGTCAATCCCTTGCCGACCGAGCTGACCACGCCGCCCGTGAAAAAGATGAATTTGGTGTGATTGTCTTGTTTGTCCATATCCTGTTTGCTCCGGTGATTAAAGAAGAAGGGAGGGTTGTTTCAAGAACCCTCCCGAAGAGTGCGGCATATGTTGGGTTATTTGCAGCACATAAAATGGTTTCATTTTCTCGTTCTCATTAATCATAGCATGGAATATCTATACACTGTCATGCCTATCCTTAAAAAGAAAATACAGAGGGACTCTGTATTTTCAAATTGACTTTTCTGCTAGCGATTCTTGAGCGTTCGTTTGAGCAGGTCTTCCTGTTCGTTGGAAATACCTTTGCTCTTTTTGGACTTGCTGGAAGCTGGAGCGCTTTCGCTTTCTGATTTTTCCATGGCTGCCCGCAGGGCGATCTCCATGGCGGTGGGTTCGGCGACTACCGGTGCGGTAGTTTCTTTGTTTTCTGCTCCGCCTTTGCTCTTCTTGTTGGATTTGCGTGGTTTGCGGGCGGGTGTGATGGTGACCCCTTCGATGGTATCCATCTCGGGCTCCATGGCGCGCATGCTCAGTTTGATCTGGCGTTTGCGGCGGTTGAAATCGAGGATTTTCACTTCTACCTCATCACCTACGCTGACCACATCAGCAGCAGATTTGACGTAACCATGGGTCAATTCACTGATGTGCACTAGTCCGGGTTTCTCGGCGCCAATGTCAACATAGGCACCGAACTTTTCCAACTCGACCACTTTACCTTTTACAACTTTGTCTTTTTCCAGATCGCGCCATTCCAGGTCGAAGGGTGCACGCATGGTTACTTCAATGCGATCGCTGCGCACACTGCGCACCCACACATCCACTTCTTGACCTTCGGCAAGCACATCTGAAACGCGTTTGAGGGGTTGATTATCGGGAGTGATGATCTGCGAAACGTGGAGTAGCGCAGCTTGTTCGACACCGATATCAACAATAGCCCCGGCGGTACTGGTCTTGAGTACCTTGCCCTTTAGGTGCATTTTCCTTTCCAGGTTTGCTGAACTGGTGATGTCGGTAACAATACTTGATTCCATTGGGTCTACTCCCGTTTATTTTGTCAAACGGTCGTTCATTATACACTTCACACAGGTATCTGTCAATTAATCCATTAAATGAAGCTTATGAAGCATCAATGCTGATTGCCAGCATGATCTCGACCGCTTTGTCCAATTGCGGATCCAAACCGGCATCGAAATCTTCTTGGGTGTAATCCACCTGTACATCAGGGGTCAGCCCTACATCGTTGATCTGTCGGCTGTCAGGGGTGAGCCAGCGGGCTATGGTCACGCGGATGGCACCATTATCGCCGTCCAGTTCGATCCAGTTTTGCACGGAGCCTTTCCCGTAGGTGGTCATTCCCACCAGGGTGCCTCTGCCGTGATCTTGGATGGCACCGGCGGTGATCTCGGAAGCTGAAGCGGTTCCTTCATTCACCAGCACCACCAGCGGGATATCTTGAGCGATTGCGTCCCCCAGGGCATCATAGGTGTAGGTGGTGCCATCCCCGTATTCCTCGACCATGATGGGACCGTCTTCAATGAAAAGCGATGTCACGTCAAAAGCGGCATCCAGATAACCACCACTGTTGTTGCGTAAGTCCAGGATGATACCTACCGGGTTCTGCGGCAGTAGTTCTTTCAGCGCTTTTCGTACTTCTTCACCGGCGTTGACACTGAACTGGTACAGGTCGATGTAAGCGATGTTGTTATCCAGCATCCTGTATTCCACCACCGGTAGTTGTATCTCAGCCCGCGTGATGGAGATATCCAGCGGTTGTTCCAATCCTTCACGGGAAATGGTGAGGGTGACCACCGTATCGGCAGGACCGAGAATGCTTTGTAGCACCACGTCCGGCGCTGTATCGGTGACATCTTTGCCGTCAATGCCAATTACCACATCCCCGGCTAGAATGCCGGCTGCTTCAGCGGGGGAATCGGGCATGGGGGCGATGATGACCAGGTTTTCACCCGAGGTATCCACCCAGGCACCAATGCCGGTATAACCACCCTGCAGAGGAGCACTGGCTTGTTGGTAAGTTTCGGGATCCATATAAGAGGAATGTTGATCTCCCAACCCGCTCATCAATCCACCAATGGCACTCTGCATGAGAGTTACATCATCCAGTGGTTGATCCACATATTGCTCGTGAATGATATCCCACACCTCGAAGAAGGGTGCGAACAGCTCTCCCAGTGCAGGATCGCTGCTGGTCAGGTAATTGGTAGGGGTGGTTGTCGTGGTGGTAAGACTTCCGAAATTTCCTCCTACCCATAGACCGGCATAAAATGTGACGGTTAGCAGGGTGACTGCAACAAAAAAGATGATCAAATTCCGTAAAAACCTGTTCATAGGACTACCTCGCCTTATACGAAGTTACATTCAATTTTACTCACGTGTGGGTAACTTAGGCTAATTCGGACATTATTCTGATAATTGGGCAAGCGCATCAGCCAGGAAGTTGATGGATGAGATCTGCATATGCTGGTGTCCGTTTTGCTGGGGAGCACTGTTCACCAGCACCCCCTGCATACCACTGGCAATTGCGTTGTCGATGATGGTTTCTTCATCATCGATCATCACGCAGCTTCCTGGAGTGGGATTACCCAAATATTCCAGTGCCAGCGGGAAAGCTTCCCGCTCGAATTTGGTATAGGGGTTGATCATGGTGACATCAATGATGTCTGAAAAGTAAGGTTTGATGGAGAAATAATCCAGCACCCGACCAGCATGGTAACGGGTAGAATTGGTGAAGATGACCTTCTTTTGTGGAAGGGCAGCAAAAAGGACTGGCAGTACAGGATTGGGAGGAAGGAGGGAAGCGAGATCAACTTCATGAATGAAGCGCAGGTATTCGTCTTTATCGATATCATATTCCTCATGCAATCCCTGCCAGGTTGTAGGATATTTCTCCCGCAGAGAGAGGCGCAGTTGGCGTGCATCTTCTTCGGATAAGCCCAATTTAATATGGATAAAATCATGAATGCGTTCCCCGATGGCATCCCATACATTGCATTCAAAGGGATAAAGTGTGCGGTCGACATCGACCAGTAATATCTCGAAGTTTGTTGTCATGCAGGTAAGTATACCGAAAAATCTGCAAAGCCCTGGGATATAATTCCAGAAGAGGTGAAATTTGCCCATAAAAATATTACCGGAATCCGTTACCAATAAGATCGCTGCCGGAGAGGTGGTGGAAAATCCGGCGTCGGTGGTCAAAGAACTGCTGGAAAATGCCATTGATGCCGGTGCGCAGACCATTTCCATTCGTGTCGCAGGTGGTGGCAAGGAACTGATCGAGATCAGCGATGATGGTAGTGGCATTCCGGCGCAAGAGGTGGCGTTGGCGGTTACCCGCTTTGCCACCAGCAAGATCGATTCGATTGATGACCTGCAGCGCATCCATTCTCTGGGATTCCGCGGAGAAGCACTGGCGTCCATTGGAGCGATATCCCACCTGCGTGTCCAGACGCGTGCTCGTGATGAAAATGAAGGTAGCGAACTGGTATGCGATGGTGGCAAGCTTAAAAAAACGATTAAGAAAGCTTTCCCGCAGGGTTCTCGTTTTGAAGTGCGTGAGCTTTTTGCCAATGTGCCTGCCCGCTTGAAATTCTTGAAATCCGAGCGCACCGAGCGTAGCCGCATTGCAGAATTGGTGACGCTGTATGCCCTGGCTTACCCCCACATCCGTTTCGCGCTGGAAGTGGAAGGACGTACCACCCTGCAAACCTCCGGGAATGGCAACCGGCGTGAGATCCTGGCGGCGGTCTATGATCTGGATAGCGCACGGCAGATGCTGGAACTTGACCTTGAAGAAGCGAGTTATCACATTGAGGGATTCTGCAGTCCGGTGGGCATTACCCGCTCCAACCGGCGCGATATCCATTTCTTTGTCAATGGACGCTTGATCCAGGATGTGGCTATGACCTCCGCTCTGGTGAATGCATATCATTCTTATCTGATGGTGGGCAGGTTCCCGATTGCGGTGGTCTTCTTGGAAGTGCCGCCGCAAGAGGTGGATATCAACATCCATCCTGCCAAAGCGGAAGTGCGCTTTGCGGATGCCCGCGCGGTCACCGGTAAGCTGGTGCGCGCGGTGCGCCTGGCGCTGCTGGCGTCTTCCCCGGCACCTACCTTCAGCTCTTCCCTGTGGGTTAATTCCAATGAGCAGGCGCAAGATTTCCGGCATTTTTCTCCTCCACTGCCAACCGCTGCAGAATCTTTTCCTGCTCCTGTTCCGTTCCAGGTAGGGCAAACTACTCCTATTCCTTCGCCCCAACCCGATCTGGGCTTCAGCGGGCAGATGCCTCTGCTGCGTGTGATCGGGCAGGTGGGCGGCACCTATATCGTGGCAGAAGGTCCGGATGGCTTATATCTGATCGATCAACATGCTGCCCATGAACGTATTTTATATGAACAATTGTTGGATAAAAGCCACCAGACGGTAGATGCCCAACTGCTGCTGGAACCCATATTGTTCACTCCCAATCCCAAAGAAGTGGAGATCTTTGTAGATCTGCTGGTGAGCTTCAATGAGATGGGTTTTCAAATGGAATCATTCGGTCCGGGCAGTTACCGCATCCGGGCGGTGCCCAATTTCATGGCGCACAATTTTTCATTGAAGATCATGCAGGATGCCCTGCATGAAGTGGGAGAAGAGAGCAGAAATGCGGTGACCAGGCAGAAAGAAGAGATACTGGTGCGTTCCATCTGCAAGGGTGTGGCAGTTAAAGGAGGCATGGTACTTTCCATGGAAGAGCAGCAAGGGCTGGTGCGGCAGTTAGAGGCCTGCCAGAACCCGCGCACCTGTCCCCATGGCAGACCTACCATGATCCATTTATCGGTGGATATCCTCGAGAAGCAATTTGGCAGGAAGGGTAGCCTGTAAACCCCAATGTGCGATGCTATAATCGCATTGTGAAGACTAAGATTGATATAATGTGCGCGCAAACGCTGCAGCAGGCCGGTTTTTCCAGGCAAAGTGTGCTGTTGGTGGCGGTTTCCGGTGGCCCAGATTCCAGCGCACTGGCACATATGCTTGCCGAACAGCAATTCAATGTAACCCTGGCAAGCTTCGACCATCAGTTGCGCCCTGGTTCTGCACAGGATTGCCGTTTTGTACAACACATGGCAGAACAACTTGGTGTTTCTTTTTATAGCGGCAAAGCAGATATTCATCGCATGGCAGAACAACAGAAACTCTCCCTGGAAGACGCTGCCCGGCAAGCGCGCTATGATTTTCTATTCGATATAGCTCAAACAGTTCAGGCACAGGCGGTGCTGACCGCCCACACAGCCGATGACCAGGTGGAAACCGTTTTAATGCATATTTTGCGCGGCAGCGGTACGCGTGGATTGACCGGCATGGATGCATGTGCGATCAGTGCGTTCCATCCGACCATCCCGCTGGTGCGTCCCTTACTGGGAATCTGGCGAACGCAAATAGAAGAATATTGCCAGCAGCATGGGCTGCAGTCGCTGGTGGATGAGAGCAACGAAGATCAGGATTACTTTCGCAATCGCATCCGCCATAGCCTGATCCCCGATCTGCAAAGTTATAACCCGTCCATCAAACAGAACCTTTTCAATCTGGCACAGATCGTAAAAGATGATTGGGATTTCCTGGAAGAACAGTATCAAAACCTATATGATGTATTACACACAAGTGAGGATGAGGGTTGCTTATCCTTTTCCCTTGAAAAGTTCGCTTTGCTAAAGACCGGTGCACAAAAAATGCTTATTCGGCGGGGATTGCAGAAACTGATGCCGGCTGCAACCCAGATCGAGCATGTCACAGTGCTACGGCTGCTGCGTTTCACACAGCAACCCAATCGTGCCATGCATATCAGCCTACCCGCTGGGTTGCATGCATTTATTGACCGCGACAAACTTTATTTGAGCCGCCTGGCAGTTCTCCCTTCGCCCCGCGTTTATCCGCAGTGCCAACAGCCATTTAACATCAGGGTAGAAGAAATGAAAAGCTATCCATTACAGGATGGAGCAGAACTATTGGTAAAAGTATTACCTCTTACAGCTTATCAGTCTCCACAGGCAGCCGATGGATTCTTATGGGATGCTTATTTTGATCTGGAAGCGTTACAAACGAATACCCTAAAAGTTCGTGCTTACCAGGCTGGAGATCGCTTTCAACCGTTGGGCATGCCGGGTAAGAGTGTTAAATTGTCGGACCTGTTCATCAATAAAAAGATTCCCGTAAAGGTACGGGAACATTGGTTGGTGGTAGAAAATGGAAACACCATCGTGTGGGTGGCAGGTTTTCAACCGGCACATTTTACCCGCATACAGCCGGATACCCATCATTTGCTCCATCTTCAGGTGAAATTTTAGATAGTTGCCTGCGTGACACGTGCCAGTTGATTCAATTTCATTGAGATCTCGCGCCATTGGATCTTTGAGATACCCAGGCGCTGGCGGATCAGGTCGTGATCGACTCCCTTATGAAAATCGTTCAGGGCACAGGTCCAACGACACATACTGAAAGAAATGTGTTTATCCAAATTGGCAACCTTACTGATGTCTTCCAATATATATTCCAACCGGCGAGGTGACCAAGGGAACACCAGGTCGGTGGGCTGGTACTGTGCCAGGTAGCGTTTGTAATGCTGCAACCAGGCAGCCGAAAGCGGGATTTTGCGTTCCTTGTTGCGATCTTTGGCTTCGGGATAGCGCACAAATAGGAAAGGATTGGCAGGATCGCTCTCGTCGATATGCTGTAATTTGATGTTCAAACATTCACTTTTTTTAATGCCTGTTTCCAGCAACAGTTTGAAAAGTGTATAGGGACGGGTATCGGGTTTATCCTGTTCCATCAGTTCTGCGGCGGCTGCCAGTGCCAAGATCTGCTCATCTTCGTTCAACACTTCGGGAAGAGGGCTGATGACGCTCTTTTGCAATATCTTTTCTGCCGGATCATTAGGGATGCGACCGTTAGTGAACAACCAGTTGAAAAAAGATTTAACGGTGGTGATGCGACGGCTCAAGCTTTTAGGGGAACAGGGGATGTTCTTTCCACGCCCGTTGTTGACCCATTCTAAAAAATGTTGCAAGTCATGGGTAGTGATGGCTCCTATTGCTTTATCGGCAGGTAAAAAGCCGGAAAGCAATTTCAGATCTCCTTCAAATGCCTTGACGGTATAAATGGATTTATTTTGATCTCGCAGGTATACCAACCAGGCTTGGATAGTTGGCTGTAAGGAAGTTTCTTTGTCGATATGAAGCATGTTATTTGGGTCTGATGACATCACGCCCTCCATATTGCGTATAGATATAAATAGTTTATCCAGTTATGGATATTTCGTCAAGGATCAGGGAGTGAATAAAGCAGTTTTTAAGATGGACCAGATAGCACTGTAATTTGGAAGCAATACATTTGCGCCACTGGATGGCATAACGTAGGAAGTAACCTGACCTTGACCGATGGCGTAGGTGGTAATACGCCCGGGATCGTTGATGATCTTGGCTGTCAGACTGATAAGTGGGACGATATCTCCTAATGTCAGGTCGGTGACCACGCTGCTGGAAAGGGTATTGTATATCTCTCCAGCATTGGCTACCCCATCCATGCTGATAATTTTCCTTAAGATGCCCATGATAACTTCTTGGGCGCGGCGGGTGCGATCGAAATCATTGGAGGTGTATCGTGACCGAACATACCATAATGCCAGTTCGCTGTCGAGACTGACGGTACCAGGTCCGACAGAACAATATTTTTCCGCTGAATAAGAAAGATCGCAACTGTCAGATAAATTGGAGGCAGCATTGATCTCAATGCCTCCCAGCGTATCGATGATGCTGAGAAAACCGTTGAAATTGGTCATCATATAATGATCCACGCTGGTACCAAAATTGTATTCAAAGGTCTTCTGGGTGAGTGGGAAACCGCCATAAGCCTGCGCGGTGTTGATACGCTGTTCTCCAACACCCGGGATGGTTACCCACAGATCCCGTGGGAAAGAGACAATACTGACCTTTTCTTCTTTGGTATAGATGGAGATCAGCATGATAACGTCAGTGCGGTATCCGCTATCTGGACGCCAATCTGAACCAAGCAGCAAGATGTTGACCTGACCGGCAGGTTTGTAAACGCCATCGTTGGGTACCAGCGAATCAGTGATGATCGGTGCGGTCGCTTCTACGGTGGGGGTATAGGCATATGGTTGAAAAGGCGTAGGTTCCAGTCCCTTGTCTGTACTTAAATCTGCCAGCAAACGTACCTCAGGAGTAGCTTCACTCCCAAAACCAAACAATGCCCGGGTTGCCGAACAACCACTTGAAAATAAAACAATACACAGCGCAAAAAAAATCGTTATCAATAGATGCGAATTGTATTTATTCACAATGATTGTCCTATTCCTCGTTCTTCAAGGATCTTACGGATACGATTATATTCTTCAAGTGCCAGTTTGAGTTCTTCTTCGATGTGCTGGGGATCGTTACGGTAATCAATTTCGGACTTCATCAGATCCAGGAATGGATTGGATGAAATTGCACTCTGATCCTCTTTCTTTGCGACTATCTGATCGTCTTGAAAATGATTTTGCAAGATTTGTACCAGATATGGGAGGATATATTTGCTCATCTCGATATGTTCCTGGTTCCACAAGAATTTTCGGGAGGTCAGGAACAAAAGAGTAGGATGTCGGTTGATCGGTAATGGGATGTACCAGACACTCTGCACTCTGGGGAGGTGCATTCTATTAAGCAATTCTTTGATCCACAGGGGATAGGAATCGGCATTGTGGTAGAGAACAGAGCGCTGCTGGATGACGATTTCATGTTCGTTTTGGATGGCGCTCGGAAGGATCTGCTTGTGAGGTTTCAGGGCAGATCCACACAGTAGCTTGATGATGGGATTGGTGCTGTCAGTTTCTATGATGAAACACTCGTCCGCAAAGAATGTTCTTGCTAATGCTTTGCATAGAGTATAGGGCAGCATCTTGCCATTATTTTCTAGGACAGTGTGCAGCCAGGCGTTGATGAGTTGAAAGGAGGGCACAACTGCCACATTTTCTGAAAGCAGCACCGGTATACTCTGCTGTTTCTTTTCCAGAACCTGTGAGTTGAAGGAAAGCGCTATGAATAATTGTGGGATGAGCAGAAAGGCAATCATCTGAGTAATTTCCTTTATAAACAATGGAGAGATTGCCAGTATATTATTGATGCTCAACCCGATTATGTGCAATGTGACGAACAGGATACTACTCCAAGTGAAATGATTGGTGTGGGTAATATAGCTGACGAAAAGAAACAAACTTACCAGAAATTCGAAAATTTTCCATATCAGGTCATATGGCACCGAGATTTCAAGTGGTGAAAAGACAAATTCAATGATCTGAAATGCTTGCAGTAAAAATAAAACAAGTGTACTCAGCAAGAGGGTCATCTTGAAGATAGAAAACTGAGATTGCTGCGAGGGTTTGAACCATAACCAGCCTATCAAAATCAGGTTGATCGTCCAGACAACATCTCGGAAAGCAGGAAGGATGAGAGCAGGGATCTGCCACCATTCTAGACTGAAGGAGAGATGAAGAACGACCATTATAACTTGCAAGCCCAAAACGCAATAAAGAGACGATCGTGCACGGTGCAGATCATGCTCTTCAATTTGCATACGCGCCGCATTCAGCAAAGATAATGTGGTCAGGATGATGAGGGTGATCATAAGGGATTGGATGATTAATCCCAAAGGAGAGATCGTGAAATCGATGAAATTAAATAATTGATCCACTAATGTATCCATTATTTTGAACGATTATAGCATGGGAATATAAGATAATTTTTTTTCGGGTTGACAAAAAATGTACATTTGATAGAATACTCACACACTCTAAATGCCGGAGTGGCGGAATTGGCAGACGCGCTACGTTCAGGGCGTAGTGAGCATTACGCTCATGTGGGTTCAAATCCCACCTTCGGCATAAAACTCTACGGTACGGCAGGGTAGGGTTTTTTTATTGACAATTAATCCCTCTAGGGTATCATTGGATTATGAACCGTGACCCCCAAAAAAATCAAAAGGTCATCAGCATACTCCTGATTGCTTTATTTTTCTTTATGCTGCTGGGGTTGAACGATCGTTTATCGGAATACTTTCATCTTTCAAGTCAGCGTGATGCGATCGCGACAGAAGTATATGCCTTGCAAAATACGGAGATCGCGCTACGTACCCAGATTGCCTATGCATCAAGTGATAATGCAGTTGAAGACTGGGCGAGAGGTGACGCGCATATGGCACTGCCTGGTGATGTGGTAATTGTGCCAATTTCTCCCAGTGTAAAATCTTCCGTTATCTTGAAAACCCCCACTCCTGTACCTTCCAGTGCACAAAATTGGCAGATATGGAAGAATTTTCTATTCGGCGGTAAATAAAATTGGGCTTGATAAAATCAGGTACAATAAAGTACTCATTCTTGAGAAAGAAGAAAGAAACAGGAAAATATGCTAGATAGAAAAAATACACAGAACCTCATGGGTGGCAGTAACGGGAAGAAACGCTCATTACTGATGATCCTGACAGTGCTGGCGATAATTCTGGTGATCTTAGGGATCGTGATGATCGTTTTATGGCTCACGGGTGGTGGTTTTTCCATGTCCATTTTCTCCAAGAAACCGACCCCGACCACTACACTTCCACCGACCCCTATCATGTCGCCGACCCCAAGTTTGATCCCAACCGAAACACCTACACCGGAGCCGACCATCACTGTCACACCTGCAGGACCTTTTGAATATGAGGTTCAGGAAAATGACAGTTGCTGGGGTATCGCAGAAAATTTCCAGGTTGATTTCTTGACTTTGTTGGCGATCAACAATTTTGAAAATGGGGAGTGTCCCATTATTCCCGGACAAAAGATCTTGATCCCGTCTCCGGGGCAATCACTGCCAACCCCAACCAATGTTCCATCTGATCTGGCTTCCGGTACCAAGATCACCTATACCGTTCAGTCCGGTGACTCGTTGGCTTCCATTGCCAGTCAATTTAACTCTACCGTAGATGATATTCTCAAACTCAATGCGGATGTGATTGAGGATCAAGATAATATTCCGATTGGAGTCCAGCTTACCATCCGGGTAAATCTGGTCACACCCACCCCCACTTTTGCACCGACCAGCACTCTGGCAGCGCAATAAACCAAAAAGCCCGAATTTCGGGCTTTTTTTATTAACGCTTTAGCAAGTTGAGGACGGAACGTCCGAAACAAAAAACCGCCCGCTGAGCGGGTGGAGAACTTATAAAAAAAGGGAGTCACTCCCTTATAGGGCTAGATCATGCCACCCGCTATGCGGGTGGTCATGATTCCAGTACAGAGTTTATTACTGATCGCACTTCTGGGTTGGATTCGTGCTCTAGGGCAGAATTCAGCATTGCAGTACTTTTAGGAAGGTCAAATTGACCAAGTGCCCAAGCAGCGTGGTTGCGTACCAGTGGATCGCCATCACACAGTAACTGATTCAATAATTTGAGATCTGATTCATCCCGGATGTTTCCCAATGTCACTGCCAAGTTGCGATAAATCCCAGCACGGCTTGGGCGCTTGAGCGCTGAATTCTTGAAAAACCGGAGAAATTCATTTTCATCTAAAACCCTGGATCGGATCTCTTGGATGGAGATAGGAATTTGTATATCTACTGCAGGGTCAAGATGGCTTTGATTCCAGGGGCAAACCTGTTGGCACACATCGCAGCCAAAGAAATGATTCCCAATTTTTGAACGTAGTTCGTGTGGGATCGGTCCCTTGTTTTCGATGGTCAGATATGAGATGCAGCGAGAGGCATCTAGTGTGCGATCCTCTTGGATACATTGGGTGGGGCAGTTTTCAATGCAACGCTGGCAGGTTCCGCAGCGGTCGGGCAGCGGGGATGGCATGATGGCTTCATCCAGTACATCAATATCCAGGAATATTTCTGACAGCAGAAAAAAAGAACCGATCTCAGGGTTGATTAGACAACTGTTCTTGCCAATCCATCCCAACCCTGCCTGGCATGCCAGCTCTCTTTCCAGAACTGCAGCAGTATCGGTAAACGCCTTGGCGACCAGATTGGATTTACCCTGTTCGCGGATGAATTTAACTATCTTTTCTAATAAGGGAGGAATAGTAAAATGGTAATCATCCCCAAAAGCATAAGAAGCGAGCGCGAGCTCTTTACTGCTTTGTTCAACAGCAGGCGAATACCTTTTCACCAGCACCAGGATGGTACGGCAGGTTGGCATGATCTCATAAGGCGATCGGCGTAGGCGCATTGACCGTTCAGATGAAAGATAATGCATATCTGCATTCTTGCCGGATTGCACCCATCTTTGAAAGATATCGAAATGCTGATAATTGCTGGGTCTGATGCCGGCAACCAGATCAAATCCATGCGACAGGCAAAAACCCTTGATTTGGTCAAACAATGTCTCCATATGTCACTCACGGGCGGAATTGTAGAATAGTAGCCGGATCGAGTAATTCAAAGCGATTGCTGATGCGCCAGGTGCAATAATTTGCCATCTCCTCTATGCTGGCACGTGTGTCGTACTTTGCCATGCTGTCAAAACTGGCTCCTCCCGGTCCCAAACGAAGTTCCAGGTGAAGATGAGCGTTGCTGGAATTACCCGTATTACCAACCTGACCGATGACCTCACCGCTCTTGACAGTATCTCCAACGAAAAATTGAGGCGGATTGAGAAGATGACCATACACGAAATAAAGGGAGCGGCTGGTATTATCCCAGGAAGGATCGTCCACCAAGTCAGGGCAATTATGACGAGGGTCGGGAACCAGTGTAGCTGCGATTTCAGGGATCTGCAAGGCTGCTAACCATTGTGGGGGGAGCAGATTAAGGGGGGTTTCAATGATGATGGCATTACCGTAGGGCATACGATCGTTGATGACCGATGTCACGCTACCGTCCAGAACAGATAGAATTTCCAATCCTTCGATACCGTCAGAATCAGTCATCAGCTCATTCTCAAAACGATAATAGCTGTAATCGATGCCCTGATGCGGTTCATCAAAACCCAATGGGGGGGGATCGAAAGGATTGGTGTTGACCGAATTCAATTCATCCAGTGAGATATTCTGTAACGGAGAACTGATATTGGTATAAGGTATGGGTGTAGCGGTGGGAGGCAGCGGTGTGGGCGTGATGGTTGGTTCAAGAGTAAAGGTGGCAGTTTCCACTTGAATAGTTACTGTGGGTGTAGCCGCTATCGAATTGCCGGAACAGGCAGACAATCCGATACCCAGGATACAGATCAGAACGGGGATGTTTTTTATTGAATTTCTCGACATTCTAAATAGAACCTTTTTTCACGTGCGTCACCCATTGAAAATGTCTTTCTGGGTAAAGAGCCATCCAATATAACCGTGCGGAACAGATCATTTTTTTGCATGGCAGGCAGTAGAAAGCCAATATTCCCAGGTTTGGAACCCAATTCATGCACAACTTCATCCCCATGCACATAGTCCAGATTGGCTTGCGGATGTGTTTTACAGTGATCGTCCAAGAATTGCTGCAGGGTTCCAACTACCAGATTGGTGGTCGGTTCGAGGAATTTGACCAACATGTATCCTTGTGGTTGGATAAGCCCAACCTGCTGGATGTTAGTTTCATTGTGGATCCTGTTTTGCAGTTCCATAAATGAGGAAGTTTTTTCTTCATCTATTGAATTTCCAAAATAGGTCCGCATTTCATCAACAATATCTGCCGTGCAATTAAATAGGGCACGATGGATCGGTTCGAAAACAAGGCTTTCGTCGTGAATATTGATCACCTCGACCAGTGCAAATCGCGCAGGATGATCAGGGGGCACTTGGTTCTTGATCTTATCCCAGATCGATTTGGCGGTTGCCAGGGAGTGGTTGCCATCTCCTACAGCGAATAACAGCAGTGGGAGATCTTTGGAGAGATTATATCTTTGTTTGAAATCATGTGGATCGCACAGATTTGCGAAGACTTCCTTGATCTTTCCTTCCCCCTGCTGGTCGACCAGAAAACCTTTCAAAGCGCCGCTGTTCTGCATCAATTCGAAATCGTATATTTTCTTATAAGCGTCGTTGTGTTCTTTCAAAAAAGCGAATAATTTATCCTCCCGATCATCGATCAATACCATAATATGGGGGATCTCAAGCAAAGCTTCTTCCCTGATCTTGATGCGCGGTGGTAGACGATCAAGAATGGTGCCTTCGGTAGCACGGATGAGCGTGGTGGAACCTTTGTTGAAATCATATTGCTCAAGGTCCAAGTTCAGCAATAATCCACGCCGGGTTTTAGACCCCAGTTTTCTTTCGATATAAACATAACCGCTATATTCATCAAAGATACCCTGCACCATGTAGGAACGCATATACTCATAGGTTTGCCGGGCGTGCTCTTCTCCACGCGGGGTATCCAGGTAGGCTTCTGGAAGGATCATGCGATAGGTTGAGGGAGCATCACCAACAAGCGTTTCAACTTCTTCCCAATAGGCTGGTTGGCTGGTGAATTGATCACAGGCGATCACTGCCCAACGTTGGAGATTCACAGATTGTTTTGGAAGATTGAAAGTTGGCTTTTGGTATGCATATGATTTATGGTTTGGCATAATCACTCCATGGATGTCTTCTATTTTACCAAATTGGTGTAAAAGAAAAAAAGCCATCGTTTGTGATGGCTTTCATTGACAAAGATAATGCTATTTATAATCCTGCCAGATAAGAAATGGCGATCACACCAGGACCGGTATGTGTACCGATTACAGGGCTGAGTCCGGCGATCATGATCTCTTCGATCTCACCATTTTGATAGTGATTCTCAAGTTCCGACTTTACAAACTGAGCATCTTCTTCGGCTTCAACCTGGAGAATGCAGAAGTGAATGGGTTTTTGTGTACCGATTTTTTCTTCGCTGATTTCAATAATGCGGCGAATGGCTTTCTTCTTGGTGCGCACCTTGTCGTAGGATCCGATTTTTCCTTCTTCATCAAAATGAAGGATCGGTTTGAGATCCAACGCTGAACCAAGCAATGCGGATGCACCACCGATGCGTCCTCCTTTATGCAAATATTCCAGGGTGTTGACCATGAAATAAACGCCAACATTTTGCACCGCTTTTTCAGCAAGGGTTACACATTCCTCAAAACTGGCGTTTTTCTTTGCCAGGCGGGCTGTAACCATAGCGATGAACCCTAAAGCCATACCAGATGATTTAGAATCAACGATTGCAATATCTTTCGAATCCAATATTTCCTTGGCTTGGTTAGCTGAATTGATAGTCCCGGAGATTCCTGAAGATATATGAATGCTAACGACCTTGTCGTCTTTGTCGAGAATGGTTTTGTAGAGGTCCATAAACTCCTGTGGTGAGGGTTGTGAAGTGGTCGGTAATTCTTTGGCGGTTTTTAACATGGGATAGAAATCGTCTGACTTGAGATCTACATTATCTTTGTAGACCTTATCTCCCCATACTACGTGCAGGGGAATGACCTGAATACCCAGTTCCTTTAGAAATTTTTCAGGGATGTATGCAGTGCTATCGGTAACAACGACTACTTTTGCCATGTCCACTCCTTTCGGGGTCAAATAACTTCCATAGATTATAACCTTCATAGTTCCATTTGGTTACGATTTTATGATCAGTTCGATATGTAGAAAATTAAAAACCCGTTTATAATATACACGCTTAAATAAAGTAATGAGGAATGACTTGGAATGCGCCTCCTTTCGCGCCCCTCGCAGTCAACTACCTCTACATTGGAAATAAACAGGAGATTGCAGGAGTTAGTACATGGTAAAAATTCGTTTACGCAGAACTGGTTTGAAAAATCAACCAAGCTACCGTATCGTTGTAGCTGATAAAGAAGCGCCCCGCGATGGTCGTTTTCTTGAAATAATCGGGTTCTATAATCCCCGCACAGAGCCCTTCACTTTCGATGTCAAAGAAGAACGCGTGTATTACTGGCTCAAGCAGGGTGCACAACCTAGCGAATCTTTGGCTCAATTATTCAAAACTGTTGGTTTAACTGATCGATACGAACGTGTGAAAAAAGGGGAATCTGAAGAGGCTGTCTTGACTGAAGCCAGGAAATTTTATGAGGATCGCAAAGTAAAACAACAGACCAGAAAAGATTAGAAAGCACATCTTTCTATCAAAGGAGTTGACGTGAAAGAATTAGTCGAATACATCGCGAAGTCATTGGTTGAAGATCCCACACAGGTTAAAGTGGTCGAGACGGAAGAGGGAGACCATATCCGAATTGAGTTGACCGTTGCTAAAGAAGATATGGGACGCATCATCGGAAAAGGCGGACGTGTCGCAAATTCGATCAGAACTCTGCTGCGGGTCGCGGCTGCTCGTGAAGGAAAACGGGCATCCCTGGATGTCATTGAACCCTAATGACACAAGCTTTATCTCATAAAAAGAATAACAATAATGGCTCACCTGAACAAGGAGAGCCATTGTTTTTAGTTGTCGGGAAGATCCGTCACCCACATGGCGTGCGAGGGGAAATGCTGTTTGAGATTATTACAGAGTTCCCTGAGCGAGTTAAAAAAGATCTTGAAGTTTATGTCGGTGATCGTAAAACTGCTTATCAAATCGAATCGGTGCGTACACACCAGCAACACTTTTTATTGAAATTCAAGGATCTGAATGACTGCGACCAAGTGGGATTGTTGCGCAATCAACTGGTGTATAAAAAAAATGAGAAGCTCCCATCCCTTACGGCGAACGAATATTATCAGCATGATCTTTTGGGAATGCGGGTTATCACAGAAGAAGAGATAGAATTGGGATCAGTATCAGAGATTATTGAAACTGGTGCAAACGATGTATTGGTTGTTTTGAATGGTGACAGGGAACTCCTTATTCCTTTCATCAAACAAACCATTTTGAAGGTCAAGAATAGAGAGAGGATCATCGTCGTTCGTTTACAAGAATGGAATTAACATGGATGCGAAGAAATATTGGGTGGGATTTAACCATGTAAAAGGAATTGGCGCTGTTCGTTTTCAACGATTGTTGAATATATTTTCGAGTGCTGAAGAAGCCTGGAACGCATCTGAACCGGAATTGCGGAAGTCCGGTATCGGTGAGAAAGCTTTGATCAATCTGTTGAAATTCCGCCGCGAAAACAATCTGGATGAAATTTATGCAGATGCCCTTGCTAAAGGGATTGAAGTTGTCACCATTGAAGAGAAAGATTACCCCGAAAATCTACGCAAAATAAATAACGCACCTCCCATTCTTTATATTAAAGGGAAATTGATGGAGGATGATTGGCGTTCTATTGCCGTGGTCGGTACGCGCAAGATGACTGCTTATGGCAAGAATATTGTGAAGGAATTAGGTGAAATCGCTGCACAGAACAGTGTCACCCTGGTCAGCGGACTGGCGCGTGGGACTGACTCGGAAGCACATCGCTCGGTACTCGATGCAGGGGGGAGAACGTTGGCTGTCATGGGTAGCGGTGTGGATGTGATCTATCCTCAAGAAAATTTACAGTTAGCTCAATCTGTCATCCAAAACGGTGCTCTTATCAGTGATTATGCCCCGGGTACCCAACCCGAAGGAATCAATTTCCCTCCGCGCAATCGCATCATTTCAGGGCTCTCGCTTGCCACGATCGTTGTGGAGGCGGGCTTGCGTAGCGGTGCTTTGATCACGGCTTCATTTGCAGCTGACCAGGGTAGGGAGGTTTTTGCAGTTCCCGGTTCCATTTATGCTCCTCAAAGCAAAGGAACCAATAAGTTGATCTTCGATGGCGCTTATCCATTGATTGCCTTCAAGGATATATTTGAAATATTAGATTTGGAAAATGTACAATATCAGAGTAAGATACAAAAAGAAGTTCCTACGGATGAAACCGAATTATTGATTTTAAAAATGTTGCAAAAGGAATCTATGCAGATTGATGATCTGCAAGCAATCAGTGGTCTACCGGTTGAACGCATTTCTTCTACCCTGATGTTCTTGGAATTAAAGGGATATGTCAAGAATATTGGTAATATGACTTATTCCGCTATTTATGAAGTTAAACAGGAGTATAGCTAGTATGATTAGTGACTATTATGCTGTAATCATGGCTGGTGGCGGGGGGACACGCTTGTGGCCGCTTTCACGCCACACCAAACCTAAACAATTATTGCAGCTCTTTGGAGAGAAAACATTTTTTAAGCTTGCCGTTGATCGATTGAGTTCTTTGTTTGCCCCCGAGCATATATATATTGTCACAGTAGCTGAGCAGGTGAATGCATTACGGGAACAGGTGAATGTAATTCCTGAAGAAAATTATCTTATCGAACCCCACCCACGCGGAACGGCTTCAGTAGTGGGTTATGCGGCGGAAGTTTTGCAGCACCTCCATCCTGATCCGACCATGGCGGTGTTAACATCTGATCACGTCATTGAGAATGAACCCCAGTTTATACATTTATTGGAACAGGCATATCAGGTGGCAGCTGATGACCGTCTGGTGACACTTGGTATTCAACCAACATTCCCATCAACCGGCTATGGATATATTCATCAAGGCGAAAGATTGGAAGAGTATCCATTCCCCGCATTTCAGGTACGCTCTTTTGTAGAAAAACCAGATCAACTACATGCCGAAGAATACTTACGTTCCGGCGAATATTACTGGAATTCTGGTATGTTTATCTGGAAGACGAACGCCATCTTGCAAGAATTCAACCGGCAGATGCCGGTATTATATGAGAGCCTTGATCTGTTAGGGCAACGTTATGGACATGCTGACTACCAGGCACTACTGTTGGAAACATGGCAAAAGATTGCGCCTCAGACAATTGATTATGGTATTATGGAACACGCTCAAAAAGTGGTAGTACTCCCTGCACAAGATCTGGGTTGGAGTGATGTGGGAAGTTGGGATTCTCTTTTTGAAATCATGAAGGCTGATGAAAATGGCAATGTGGATCTTTCGAGCATTTCCATCCAGTTGGAAAACAAGAACTGCTTGATCAAAACGGAAGATCCCAAGAAGATTGTGGTGATCGCCGGACTGGAAGATACTATTGTCATCGATACCCCTGATGCTCTGTTGGTATGTAAAAAAGGAGAATCGCAAAAAGTGCGCCAGATCGTCAGTGAGTTGAAGCAAAAAGAACTAGAACGATACTTATAGGAGCGATCCCTTGGAAGCATATTGTGTAAAGTGCAAAGAAAAAAGAGAAATGCAGGATCCCATACCGGGATTTAATAAGCGGGGTACCCCCATTACCAGCGGGAAATGTGGTGTTTGCGGCACTAAAATGGTACGGATTGGTAAAACCGAAAGCCATGAGGGAATTGAACCACCTAAAAAAGAGAAGCAAGATATCCGTTCGGGGAAACTGGTTATCGTCGAGTCACCTGCCAAAGCCAAGACCATCGGAAATTATCTTGGCAAGGATTATAAGGTTAAGGCTTCCGTGGGGCATGTGCGTGATCTGTTGCGCTCACAACTCTCGGTAGATGTGGAGAATGATTTCACTCCTAAATATCGGGTTCCCAATGAAAAACGACCCATTGTGAAAGAATTGAAGAAAGATGCCCAAAAAGCTGAAGATATCTATATTGCTACAGATCCTGATCGCGAAGGGGAAGCGATTGCGTGGCATTTAAAAGAATCGGCTGAGATTGATCCTGAGCGACTCCACAGGGTGGTCTTTCATGAGATCACCAAGCCTGCCATCCAGGAATCGTTTGCCAACCCTAAAGATATTGATATGGATCTGGTTAATGCCCAACAAGCTCGTCGGGTGCTGGATCGTTTGGTTGGTTATAATCTCACACCGCTGTTATGGCAAAAAGTTCGCGGGCGGCTTTCTGCCGGTCGTGTTCAGTCAGTGGCAACTCGCTTGATCGTCGAACGCGAACGAGAGATTGATGCCTTTGTGCCCGAGGAATATTGGTCGGTGGATGCAGAATTTAAACCGGCAGGGCTAAAGGAAACTTACACTGCCCAGCTAAATCAAGTGGATGGCAACGAGCCAGGTCTTACAAGCAAAGAAACGGTAGATGCTATTCTGAATGATCTTGAAAAAGCTGCTTTTGTCATCGGAAAAATAAAGAAAGGGGAAAGGAAACGCAATCCCTCCGCACCTTTCATCACCAGCACCTTACAGCAGCAAGCAGCTCGCCAATTAAATTTTCGTGCACGCCGCACCATGATGATCGCCCAGCAGTTATATGAGGGAATTTCTTTGGACGGGGGCGGGCAGACAGGTTTGATCACCTATATGAGAACGGATTCCACCAATGTTTCTCCGGTGGCGATCAGTGAAGTCCGCCAATATATCCTCAAGCAATTCGGAGAATCTTTCATGCCAACCAGCCCGCGCATGTATCGTACCAGAGCAGCGGTCGCCCAGGAAGCGCATGAAGCCATTCGCCCTACTTCAGTTAACCGTACTCCTGAAAAGGTCAAAGCGTTTCTTAGCAGGGATCAATATAAACTATACCAGCTCATTTGGAAGCGTTTTGTAGCCTCCCAGATGGAGAATGCAGTCTATGATACAGTTTCTATCCAGATTGACGGAACAGGAAAACAACACGCCTACTTGCTGCGCGCTTCCGGTTCAAGGGTGAAGTTCCCCGGTTTCTTGACCCTATATGAAGATGCCAAGGATGAGGATGCCAAAGAAGCGGAACGTAATATTCATATCCCGGATGATATTTTCGAAGGACAAAAACAGGATCTGGTGAGCCTTAATCCGCAGCAGCATTTTACCCAACCACCACCGCGTTATTCCGAAGCAACCCTCATTCAGGCACTGGAAAAATTTGGGATTGGGCGCCCTTCTACCTATGCGCCTATCATTTCGACTATTCAAGCCAGGGGATATGTCGAGCGAGAAGGTAGTAAATTGAAACCCACTGAGATCGCTTTTACGGTAAACGACTTGTTGGTGGAATACTTCCCGGACGTGCTGGAGGTCAACTTCACTGCAGAGATGGAGCATGACCTGGATGATATCGCCAATGGAAAACAAGATTGGGTAGCGGTCTTGAAGAATTTCTATGGTACTTTTGAACCGAGATTGGAGCATGCCAAGGCAGATATGCCTGAAGTCAACACAGAACCAGAGAAAGTAGGCAGAGACTGTCCTACTTGTGGGCACGAGCTGATCATCCGCTGGGGACGCTTTGGAAAATTCATCAGTTGTAGTAATTTCCCTGAATGTAAATATACAGAACCATATCTGGAGAAGATCGGGGTGACCTGCCCGAAGGATGGTGGGGAGATCGTAATGCGCAAGACCCGTCGCGGACGGGTATTTTATGGATGTGAACATTATCCCAATTGTGATTTCACGTCCTGGAAGCGCCCAGTCGCTACGCCTTGCCCAGCATGTAAAGGATTGTTGACAGTTAAAAATACCAAGGAACTGATCTGTGTTGATTGCGGAAATACATTCTCAATAGAAATAGCTGAGAACAAAGAGGAAATGGCATAAAACTTGCTATAAATTTAAGCGATAATAGTTAAATGGAATGATCTGACGGGAGAAGATACCATGAATACTTTACGGAAAATTTTTAGCAAATCGTATGTTGTACCAATAATCGCCTTAGTGGTCGGATTGATATTGGGGTTGGTAGTATTAGGTTGGGGATTGTGGCCGGTGGAGTGGGTGGATGCTTCTCCTTCCCAACTTCAAAATGAATACAAACGCGATTACCTGTGTATGACGATAGACTCCTATGTACGCAATCACGATGAAGACCTTGTCAATAAAAGATTGAACGCATTAGGAGATGACGCTGAAGCTTATGTAAACATGCTCACTCCTGAATTATGTAAATTTACTTCCGGGGAGGAGATCGATAATTTCAAGGCATTGAAATTCACTGCATCTACAACCGCTCCTTCAACCAATCCGGATAACACTGATTTGGCTGAACAAGCGCAGGCTTTGGATAAAGAACAACAAGATGGTACTCAAAAAAGGGGTTTTCTGGGAGTTCTCTTGACCATTCTGGGTGTCGCAGGAGTGGCAGGCGCGGCTTTTTATATTTTATTGAAACGTGGAAAGATCAACTTGAATCAACGACCTAAACAAAAACGGGTTGCTCACGAAGGTTTTGTAACAGATGAAGGTGAACTTCCCTTAACAGAAAACGAAGGTGTGAGTAATAAGGAACCTGCTCTGGCACAATTTATGACAACCTACCGATTGGGTGACGATCTGTATGATGATTCTTTCAGCATTGATTCCCCTTCAGGTGAGTTTTTGGGTGAATGTGGGGTCGGGATCACGGAGACAATCGGTGTGGGTGATCCCAAGAAGGTGAATGCTTTGGAAGTATGGTTATTTGATAAGAATGATATCCAGACTGTTACCAAAGTATTAATGAGTGCCCATTCCTTTAACGATGCAGCAACACGCCAGCGCTTGGCTGCCAAGGGTGAAACCCTCTTGGTTGAACCCGGACAGCATTTTATGATGGAAACTGCTACCTTACAATTGGAAGCGCGGGTGGTGGATATGGTTTATGCTCGCGATGCAATGCCTGAAAACAGTCATTTCTCACGTCTGACATTGGAGATCTCAGTTTGGAATAAATATTAGAAGAAAGAAAAACTGCTCCAGACGGAGCAGTTTTTTTATTTAATATCAATTATCTTGAAAACCATATCACCGCCGGGCGCTGAAACCCTCACCTCATCCCCAATTTTATGATCCAACAATGCACTGCCGATAGGAGATTGAAATGATATCTTGCCTTGCGCAGGATCTGCTTCTGCAGGACCGACCAGGTAATATGTTTCGGGTTCGTCTCTGCCTTCCTGGATGGTGATGGTGGCGCCAATCTCGACTGTTCCATTGCTGCGCTGGCGCTCATCTATCACAATATAGTTCTTCAACATGTTTTCGATCTCTTGAATTCTACCTTCCAGGAATCCCTGGTCTTCTTTTGCTTTGCTATAATCAGCATTTTCAGAGAGATCTCCTTGTTCAATAGCTGCTTTTAACCGTTTTGATAGTTCGGTCCTTGCAGGACCTTTCAATTCTTCCAATTCTTCTTCAAGCTTTTTTACACCATCAGCGGTTAAATAGACTTTATCTGCCATGTGAACTCCTCAATTGAGATTGGATTTTACTATAAAAGGGAAGAGTTATGCCTGTTTTAAGTGTGTGCCAACCTGCTCACCACGCAAGGCGCGAAGCAAATTGCCTTCGATCAAACCGGATATGATCTGTATCTCGATACCGGGATAGGATGCTAGAATTGAAAATAGAATCTCAACTTTGGATCGCATGCCGCCGGTTACATCTGGAGCTTTGGATCCACCTAGATCATCCCCTAATTCTGCCAATAAGCTGGGGGTTATTACAGTATAAACTTCCCGCGGGTTTCTCGCATCTTTCCACACACCCTGTTCAATACCGGCAATGATGATCTGTTCAAAGGAGATTACATTACAAAGATAGCTAAGGATTTCTTCTGTGGAAAGAATGGTGCCCCCTATTCTTTGATCGAAAACTACATCACCGAAAACGACCGGTATAAGATGGTGTTCAAGTGCTTGTTGAAGAGGATTTATTTCCATTTTGAAGGAGTGGTGATCGCTGGCAACTACCGATGCGGAGGGCGGAAAACTGATAGCTTCTAGCCCGGCATCCCATAATTCGTCCATCACCAGGCGATGAAGGGCATCTGCTTGACGACGCACTTTTATAAAACCATGCCATTCATGTGCGGTGTGCACCCCCAGGTGGGTGTTATACTGTTTGGCTGCGGTGTGTCCAAATGAACCGGAACCGTGCCCGAGCACGATTCGCAGATCGGGAACTTCCTGTAAAGCCTGTTTTATCTCCGCCGCCAAGCGGGAGATCATCTCCCTTCTGGCAGTGAAGGCTTTACTCTTCTCTGTGATTAGTGAACCACCCAGTTTTATGAATGTGACCATTTTTTTGAGATGCTCGTTTGGTAAATTTCTGTCCAACCGGCAGATTGAAGCGCCTGCAGTACCGGGGGAATAGAATCCGCTTTCACCAATGCTATCACATTCCCCCCTCTGCCAGCGCCACATAGTTTGGCTCCCAGTGCTCCATTATCGTTGCAGAGAGCAACAATTTCATCCAATTGAACAAGAGAAACCCCCATTTTTTGCAGCAAGTGATGGTTCTCTGTTATAAGCTGCCCTAGCATGACCTGATCGCCCTTTGTAATAGCCTGGCGCGCTTGATCGGTCAGATCTCCGATATCCTGAAAGATCGCGCCGAAGTGAGTTGGATTTACTTCCCAAGCGCGGCGTACCTCATCCACCACCTGTGAGGTAAGTGAATGGATAGTACTGTTGATCAGCAGGAAATAAAAAGGTTCTCTTGGTTCTAAAAATAGAGGTGCGTGGTTGCGGATGTAATACAACGGTTTTTCATAACTGATCACTGTGTTATCGATGCCGGATGGATTGCCGTGGTGCAATTTTTCAAGCTGGTAAGCCAGGGCGTTGACCTTTTCGACTGGTAGTTTTAGACCAAGATGCTGGGCAATTGCCCGCACAATCCCCACCGAGATAGAGGCACTGGACCCCAACCCGGCGGCAACCGGGATGGATGAAGACACATGTAATTTAAATGAGGGGATGCTCTTGATCGAAAAGGATTCCTTGAAAATTCGTAGTGCTTCTACCAGAATGTGATCATGTGGGAGATCTTCCAGAGTGCCATGAATACCAATGTCGGGTGCATCATAATAGTAACTGGGAGTTTGCGTTTTCAGATCCGGTGTCAAGGTGACCTTGGTGCGCAGGTTGGTGACCGGAATGGCAATAGCAGGCTGCCCATAAACTACCGCATGTTCCCCAAATAGGATGGATTTTCCAACCGTATGTACAAGAATGGCAGGCATGTTGATCAGAACAGGCTGATGATCGTAGACCAGTAGAAAATAACCAATACTGCGATGCCCCATAAAAAGATACAGATCTGCAGTGGGCGATCGGAAAGCACCAGTTCTTCAGGCGCGCCTCCAGATTGCTGTACTTTGACCAGGAATAAATAGCGGAAAAGTCCATATAAGACAAAAGGGATGGTGAGCATCATGGCATTGTTTTGCGGTAGGTTGGGTGCTGAAAAAGTATACAGGCTATATGCAATCAGGGTGGTGCTGGAAACAATGGTGATCAATTGATCCAGGAACTCCAATGAATAACCGTCCAATACTTTTCTATGGAAGGTAGCGTTTTCATTCAAACAGGCGATCTCTGCCCGCCTTTTACCGAAGCCGATGAAAAGTGCCAGCAGTGTGGTAACCACATATAACCATGGTGAAAAACGCTCCACCTGGATCAGAGAAACACCAGCAGCTACCCTTAATACAAAACCGGTGGCAATCACCATTACATCAATCAATGGAATATGTTTTAGTTTGAAGGAGTACGCCAGGTTCATGAGGAAATAAACAGCGCTGATGATCCCAAATGCGGTGGTTAATCGGAAAGCAAAATATAAAGAAAACACAATAAGAATTATCGAAATAGTGATGGCAAGGCTGACCGGTAATTTTCCCGAAGCAATAGGACGATCTTTTTTCTTAGGATGATTTTGATCAGCCTTTTTATCAAAGACATCATTGATCAAATAGATAGAACCGGAGAATATACTGAAAAGCAAAACTCCCACCAGTGTCTTTATAAGTGCTTGCCCATTTGTTAACTGGCGATCAAAAACCAAAGCCGCCAGCACAAAAACGTTTTTAACCCACTGTTTGGGGCGCATACTTTTGATAATTGCTTTTAACATAATCGAATAATAACATGAAACAATTCTCAAAAAAATAGGTGAGGTAAAATGAAAGTATGAAAAAACAAAGGCTTGATGTTCTGTTGGTGGAGAAGGGTTTGGCTGAAAGCCGTAGCCAGGCACAACGTTTGATCATAGCAGGTGAAGTGCTAGTGAATGGCAGAATGGTCATCAAGCCTTCCGAGACGTTTACAGGAGAAGAAGTCTTCCAATTGAAAGCGCAACCTCCATTTGTCTCAAGAGGAGGAGAGAAATTGGAAGCTGCTTTGCAGGCATTTGATCTTTCTGCACTACAAGGAATTATCGCTGCGGATATCGGAGCATCCACTGGAGGATTCACGGACTGTCTCCTGCAGCATGGGGTGAAAAAAGTCTATGCCATGGATGTGGGGTATGGGCAATTGCACTGGAAATTGCGTAATGATGAACGGGTGGTGGTAATGGAAAGAACCAACATCCGTGATCTGGCAGGTCTGCCTGAAAAAATGGAACTGGTGGTAGTAGATGTTTCCTTTATTTCGCTACGGGCTGTCTTTCCTAATTTATTGACGTTGATGAAGGCGGATGGATTGGGATTGGTCGTGTTGATCAAACCGCAGTTTGAAGCGGGACGGGAAGAAGCTGCTCGAGGAAAGGGAGTGATAAGAGATCAAACGGTGCACCGCTCGGTGGTTGATGCAGTAGCGGAAGTTGCCCATGACCATGGTTTGTTCTTGCATGGTTTAATTGGTTCTCCCATTAAAGGACCTAAGGGGAATATTGAGTTTCTGGCTCATTTTAAATTACAGCCAGGAGTTAGTTCTTCTGCATCATTAATCAAGCAGTTATTCGATACAATTAATCAAAGTTAAAAGCGCTGTTCGGATTCGAAAATGAAAATAGATTATACTAGTCAGTTGCCATGCAATTAACACAAAAACGCAATTTTTGTATCATCGCCCATGTTGATCATGGAAAATCTACCCTGGCAGATCGTCTGTTGCAGATGACCGGGCTTATCTCAGAACGGGATATGGTAAACCAGGTGCTGGATAATATGGATCTTGAAAGAGAAAAAGGTGTCACTATCAAAGCATCCGCAGTGCGGATGGAACATAAAAAAGATGGTAATACCTATGAACTCAATCTGATCGACACACCCGGACATGTGGATTTCTCCTACGAGGTGAGCCGCTCTCTGGTTGCCTGTGAGGGAGCGGTACTGGTGATTGATGCTACCCAGGGGATCGAAGCCCAGACTTTGGCGAATCTTTATCTGGCGATCGAATCTGATCTGGTAATTATTCCGGTCTTGAACAAAATTGACCTGCTTTCTGCACATGCTGATGAAGTAGCGGAAGATATTGGTAATTTGTTGGGTTGTGATCCTGACGATGTGATCCGAATTTCGGCAAAAACAGGATTGAATGTCGATCAAGTGCTGAATGCCATTATTGAGCGCATCCCTCCTCCTAAAGGGGATGAGACTGCTCCGTTAAAAGCACTCATCTTTGATTCCCATTATGATTCTTACAAAGGTGTGATTGCCTATGTCAGGGTCTTCGCGGGTAAAGCAGATATGCAGGGGGATTTCAAATTGATGTCCAATGGGGTAGAAGTAAAACCCATCGAGATCGGAGTTTTTTCACCCAATATGTGCCCGATTGATATATTGAGCGCCGGGGATGTGGGATATATTGCCACCGGTCTAAAAACTGTCAAGGAATGCCGGGTAGGTGACACCCTGACCGACAAAAATAATCCGGCTAATCATGCTATGGCTGGCTATATTCACCCCAAACCGATGGTTTTTGCCGGGATTTATCCCGTAGAGGGTGAGGATTATGATGATCTCAAAGAAGCCCTGGCAAAACTTCAGCTAAATGATGCATCACTCACTTATACTCCTGAAACCTCCCAGGCACTGAATTTTGGTTTTCGCTGTGGATTTTTGGGTTTGTTCCATATGGAGATCATCCAGGAAAGGTTGGAGCGCGAATATGATCTGGATATTGTGCTGACTGCTCCTACTGTGGAATATAAAGTAGTGTTAAGAAACGGCGAAGAAATCGAGATCGACTCACCGGCGTTGCTGCCGGAGGAATCTACCATTGAAGAGATCCAGGAACCCTGGATGAATCTTTCTATATTTACCCCCACTGATTTTTATGGTGCAGTCATGGAATTGGTAAAACGCAGACAGGGTTTCTTTGTTTCTCAGGAATACCCATCCCCTAACCGTGTTCAGCTTAACTTTGAAATCCCACTGGCAGAAATGATCATTGATTTCTTTGATGAATTGAAATCAAAAACACGAGGGTACGCATCCATGGATTATTCCTTTAAAGAGTACCGTGCCAGCAATCTGGTAAAGCTAGAAGTATTGATCGGAGGAGAACCGGTGGATGCTCTGGCAAGTATCGTCAATCGTGAGGCTGCCTATCATCAGGGTCAGCGGCTGGTGACAAAACTGAAAGCATTGATTCCACGCCAGCTATTTGAAGTGGCAATTCAAGCATCGGCAGATGGAAGGATCATTTCACGTGCCAATGTGAAAGCCATGCGCAAAGATGTTCTGGCAAAATGCTATGGCGGTGATGTGACCCGCAAGAAGAAACTATTGGAAAAACAGAAAAAGGGGAAAAAACGTATGAAAATGATCGGTAACGTGGAGATCCCACAGGAAGCCTTCATGGCGATTCTGAAATTGGAGGATGAATAAAATGTCTTCCGTAAACAGCAAACGATCATGGAAAAGCTGGCTGCCAGGTGTGCTAATCAGCGCTATCATTGTTTTCGTCTTGATACGTTTGGTAGACTTTCAGACTTTCGTGGCTGCCTTGAGACAAACGAATTTCTTATATGTGTTTATTGCGTTTTGTTTGATGACACTGGCAAGTTTAGCGCGTTCAGCTGCTTGGCGAGAACTGCTGGACAAGAAAATCAGCCTGCGGGACTCCTTTTTTATTGTTAATGAAGGTTACCTATTGAACCAGGTCATTCCCCGTTCCGGGGAGATCGGGCGAGCAGTGCTGGTGAACAGCGTCGTTGAAATGAATTTCTTTCAAGCCTTATCCTCTGTCGTGATCGAAAGAGCTATTGACCTGTGTGTAACTGCCCTGTTGTTTCTGACTACCATAGGGCGGGCAGTCGCACTGGATTGGATCGTTCCTGTGGCGATCACTATCCTGGCGGTAGTGCTGGTGGTGTTCATCTTGCTATTCTGGGCGATCAAGAGAAGAAAAAAAGTTGAAGAATGGTGTGATGTTCGCGAAGGGAAGTCTGAGTTCTTCCGCAAATATATCTCCAAGAATTTAAAAGCCATCTTGAATGGAGCTGATATCATCCAAAAACCAGCCTATTTCTTGCGAGCAGTATTCTGGATCCTGATCTGCTGGAGTTTGTGGATTGCCGTGTCTTATTTGCTGCTGGCGAGTTTTGTGGGTGAGATACCGCTGTGGTGGGCGATATTTATCCAATCCATCTTGGCTTTTGGCATCGCCCTACCATCTGCCCCAGCTGGTTTGGGGGTATTTGAAGGGACGCTGGTAGCAGCGCTGGCGGTATTCCATATTGAAAACGAAGTGGCATTGAGCTATGCGATCGTAATGCATGTGGTACAGTTGCTGACGATTGGCGTGCTTGGACTGGTCAGCCTTACAATTCAAGGGAATTCTTTACGCGCACTGGTTGTAAAAGTTCTCGACCGTTTGCGTGTTCGAAGGAGCGAAAAAGGTGAATAAATACCTCATTACCGGAGGAGCAGGTTTCATCGGCTCCAATTATGTTCATCGTCTATTGGCAAGAGGTGAAAATGTTACCATTTTTGATAACTTGTCTCGCCAGGGTGCAGAAAAGAACATTGCCTGGCTGCGGAAAGAATTCGGTGAGAAATCTTTTCAATTGATCAAAGGGGATGTGCGTGATAGTGCTGCTCTTGATCAGGCTGCTAAGGGGATACAGGTGATTGTTCATCTGGCAGCACAAGTGGCAGTGACCACCTCGGTAACAGAACCGCGGGAAGATTTTGAGATCAACGCCTCTGGAACATTCAACCTGCTGGAAGCAGCCAGAAAAAGTGGTGAACTTCCCATTGTGTTGTACTCCTCCACCAACAAGGTTTATGGAGGGATGGAAGATGTGGCAGTGCGCGAAGATGCCACTCGCTATGCTTATGTTGATTACCCGCTGGGCATCAATGAAAAATATCCACTGGATTTTCACTCGCCTTATGGTTGTTCCAAGGGTTGTGGGGATCAATACATGCGTGATTATCAACGTATCTATGGAATACGTTCTGTTGTCTTCCGCCAGAGTTGCATTTATGGTCCGCGCCAATTCGGAGTGGAAGACCAGGGCTGGCTGGCATGGTTTGTGATCGCGGCCACACACGATCGACCTATCACCATTTATGGGGACGGCAAACAGGTGCGCGATGTGTTGTTCGTGGAAGATTTGCTCAATGCCTATGATAGTGCCGTCAAGCACATTGATCATGCTGCCGGTGAGATCTTCAACATAGGTGGCGGGCAAGGTAATACCATTTCTGTTTGGAAGGAATTCGCGCCTCTGCTGGAAGCAAGTCTTGGAAAAGCAGTGCCCACTACATCCTCCACCTGGCGCCCGGGTGATCAGAAGATCTATGTTTCGGATATACGTAAAGCGCAAGATATGCTGAACTGGTTGCCCGAGGTAAGCGTGGAGGAGGGTATCTCCCGTCTGATCGAGTGGGTCGCCCGCATGGATGATTAAACTGCCTTATGAAGATCCTGATCGAATTGACCTATTACCGCCCCCATACCAGCGGATTGACCATCTATGCCGAACGCCTGGCGGAAGCACTGGCAAAGCGCGGGCATACAGTCACCGTTCTAACTTCCCAGTTCGATAAATCGTTAGCACGTGATGAAATGATGGATGGCGTGCATGTGGTGCGGCTGCCGGTACTGCTGCGTATCAGTAAAGGGGTGGTCATGC